>JBIKWS010000600.1:0-3333 GCA_044356195.1 Cyanophyceae cyanobacterium | reverse complement strand
GAGGTCTTCGTTCATGGCGCCCTGTGCGTGGCGTATTCCGGGCAATGCCTGACGAGCGAATCACTGGGAGGGCGCAGCGCCAACCGCGGCGAATGCGCCCAGGCGTGCCGGATGCCGTATGACCTGATTTCCGATGGAAAGAAGGTGGAGCTTGGCGACCGCAGGTACCTGTTATCACCGCAGGATCTGGCGGGGTTGGATGTGCTTCCGGACCTCGTTCGGGTCGGGGTTTCGTCGTTGAAGATCGAGGGGCGCCTGAAGACGCCCGAATACGTTGCTGCGGTCACGCGGGTCTACCGGAAAGCCCTGGACCAGATCGCCAGTGCGGGTGGGAACGAGGCTGGGCCTGTCGGCGATCCGGCAGGTTTCGATGCGCGGCGGGCGCGCTACGAACTGGAGATGGGGTTCTCACGCGGCCTCTACACGGGATGGTTCCGTGGGGTGAACAACCAGGAGCTTGCGCATGCACGCTTTGGCAAGAAGCGCGGGGTTTATCTGGGGGAGATCGTTCGCCTCGAGCGCACGGGACTCCTGCTTCAACCGGCCGGGCCCATCCAACCGGGCGACGGTGTGGTCTTCGACGGCGGACGCCCGGATCTGGATGAAGAAGGCGGCCGTATCTTCGCGGTGCATCCGCGTCCGGATGGCCGGGTGGTCCTCGAGTTTGGGCACGGAGACATCGATTGGAGCCGGGTCCAGGCCGGGCATTTCCTTTGGAAGACCAACGATCCGGCGCTCGACCGCGACCTTCGCCGGACCTTTGAAGGCGAGCAGATCCGACACACCCGGCCGATTGTCGTCGAGGTTCACGGACACGCGGGTGTCCCGATGACGTTGATCCTGCGCAGCCAGGATGGGCATGTCGTCCAGGTCGCTTCGGCGCTGCCATTGGCGGTCGCCGAGAAGGTGCCGATGTCGATCGAACGGCTCCGGGATCAGTTGGGGCGTCTTGGCGGCACGCCGTTTCATCTCGGGGAAATTCGGAATCACCTCGAGGGGGCTGTGATCCTCCCGATGAGCGAATTGAACCGCCTGCGCCGTGAGGCGGTGGCGGCCCTCGAAGGCGCGTTGGTCCGTGGGCGTCGATGGACGCTCAACCCGGTGTCAGATCCCCTCGTCTGCGAAGTGCCCGCGCAGGCTGCATCGATCGACGATTCGGTCGGCATGGGAGCAGGGGTTGGCTCTACGGACGGGTTGATCGCGCTCGTCCGGAACATGGCGCAGTTGGAGGCGGCGCTTCGATGCGGGGTCCAGACGCTGTATTGCGACTTTGAGGATCCGAAGAAGTTTCGTGAAGCCGTGCAGCGGGTGCGGCAGGCCTGCGGTTGCCGGGTCCCGGGCGTATCGGTGTGGGTGGCTCCGCCGCGGGTGTACAAGCCGGGGGAGGAATGGATCCTGAGGATCGTGGAATCCGCCGATCCTGACGGCTATCTCGTGCGGAACGCGGAGCACCTGCGCGCGTTTGCCGGGAAGCCGATGCGCGGGGACTTTTCCCTGAACGTGGCGAACCCGCTCACGGCATCGCATTACACCTGCAATGCAGGACTGCAACGCATCACTCCCTCCTACGACCTCAATGTCGAGCAGTTGGAGGGGTTGTTGCGGGGCGCTCCGGCTTCGTGGTTCGAAGTGACCATCCACCAGCACATGCCGATGTTTCACATGGAGCATTGCGTGTTCTGCGCGTTTCTCTCGAAGGGGACCGATTACACCAACTGCGGTCGGCCGTGCGACAAGCATGAGGTCCGGTTGAAGGACCGGGTGGGAATGGAGCATCCGTTGAAGGCGGACGCGGGTTGCCGGAACACCGTGTTCAATGCGCGGGCCCAAACCGGAGCCGAAGCGGTGGCGCGGTTCCAGGCGCTGGGAGTGAGGCATTTCCGCGTGGAATTCGTGGACGAGACGCCGGCGGAGGTGGAGCGGACTCTTGGCCGATACCGGGCGCTCCTGCGCGGTGAGATCACCGGGGAGACCCTGTGGCGGGAGTTGAAATTGCAGAACCAGATCGGCGTCACGCGCGGGCAGATGGATCAGATCGAAGTTCGACGTGTGTTCCCGAAGGCTCGGTGACGGCTGGGCGAAGGGTGATGAATAATGGCCACTGTGCCGGATAATGCCCGGGTGCGGTGGTCGGGCTGACCCACAAATGCTGGGGCTCAGTGGAGGGCGGCGGGGGAAACCGGCTTGGCATCCCTGATGCTTTCCACTGATCCGTGGAATCCCCCGAGACAGATTGGCAACAAGCTGACTTGGGTCCCTCCGCGCCGCCGCTCTGGCTTGGCGCACAGGTCCTACCTGAATCCTCGACCGCGGCTGGCGAACAGGCCTGACGCGTTGCTTCCTGAAAACTGGCCTGGCGGACTTCCACAGTCCGCCAGGTTTCTTCTTTTCAGCGAAGGGTTGCCCGATCGCTTCCGATCAGGCCGGGCAAACGACAGGCCTCAGGCCTTGGCTTTCGCCTTGGGAGCCTTGGCGGCCTTCGGCTGCTTCACCTTGACCCACTTGCGGGAGCTGGCGGAGGAGAGCACGGCGTCGACGACGTAATCCGTGGCGAGACCGTCGGCAAAGTCGGGCTTTGCGGACGTCCCCGTTTCGAGGCCCTTGAGGAAGTCTGCGACCTGATGCACGAAGGAGTGTTCGTAGCCGATCTGGAGACCCGGGACCCACCAGTTCTTGATATACGGATGGTCGCCGTCCGAGACGTGGATCGAGCGCCAACCGCGGAGGTTGCTCTCGTCCTTGTGGTCGAACCACTGGAGGCGGTGGAGGTCATGCAGGTCCCACTTGAGGGAGCCGTGCTCGCCGTTGACCTCGAAGGTGTAGAGAGCCTTGTGGCCACGGGCGTAGCGGGTGGACTCGAAGAGGCCGAGGGAGCCGTTGGTGAAATGGCAGAGGAAGGCGCAGGCGTCGTCGATCTTCACCTTCTCGACCTTGCCGCTCAGGGTATGCTTTCGCTCCTTGATGAACGTCTCGGTCATGGCGTTGACGTCGGCGATGCCGCCGTTGAGCCAGAGGGCGGTGTCGATGCAGTGGGCGAGCAGGTCACCGGTGACGCCGGAGCCGGCGGCCTTGGCGTCGAGCCGCCAGAGGCCTGCGCCGCCCTGGGGCAGTTCGGGCGAGATGGTCCAGTCCTGGAGGAAGTTGGCCCGGTAGTGGAACACGCGACCCAGGCGTCCCTCGTCGATGAGCTGCTTGGCGAGCATGACGGCCGGACAACGGCGGTAGTTGTACCAGACCATGTTCGGGACGCCGGCCTTGGCGATGGCGGCCACCATTTTCTCGGCCTCCTTGGGATTCATGGCGAGGGGCTTCTCGCACAGGATCATCTTGCCG
>JBIKWS010000599.1:0-3336 GCA_044356195.1 Cyanophyceae cyanobacterium | reverse complement strand
TCGGCGAGCAGGTCCTGCAATCCGTCCAGCCGGGCCAGCAGATGGTCAAGATCATCCACGACGAACTCGTCGTGCTGCTCGGCTCCGAGAACGCCGGACTCCAGCTCTCCGGAAGCCCCACCTGCATCCTGATGTGCGGCTTGCATGGCTCCGGCAAGACCACTTCCTCCGCCAAGCTCGCGCGCCTCCTCCAGAAACAGGGCCGCCAGGTGCTCCTCGTCGCCGCGGACGTCTACCGCCCCGCCGCCATGGACCAGCTCAAGGTCCTCGGTGACAAGGTCGAGGTGCCCGTCTTCCTCCAGCACGGCGAAAAGGACGTCCTCAAGATCGGTCGCGACGCCCTCGCACACGCCGCAGCGACGGGCCGCAACACGGTGATCTTCGATACGGCCGGCCGTCTCCAGATTGACGAGCCCCTCGTCCAGGAACTCGTCCGGCTGAAGGGCCTCATCCAGCCCTCGGAGATCCTCCTGGTCCTCGATGCCGCCACCGGCCAGGAAGCCGTCAATGTCGCCACGCATTTCGACAAGGCCCTCGGCGTCACGGGCGCGATCCTGACCAAGCTCGACGGCGATGCGCGCGGTGGTGCCGCCCTCTCCTTCCGGTCCGTCGTCGGCAAGCCCATCAAGTTCATGGGCACCGGCGAGAAGCCCGAGGATTTCGAACCGTTCCACCCGGAGCGCATGGCCCAACGCATCCTGGGCATGGGCGACGTTGTCACGCTCGTCGAGAAGGCCGCCGAGGCCGTCGACCAGAAGAAGGCGATGGAACTCGAGGAGAAGATGCGCAAGGGCAACTTCACCCTCGAGGACTTCCTCTCGCAGCTCCGCGAGATGAAGAAGCTCGGCCCCCTCGAAGACGTCGTGAAGCTGCTGCCCGGCGGCAGCGACATGATCCGCGGTGCCGACCTCTCCAAGAGCGAGCGCGAATTCAAGCGCATGGAAGGCATCCTCTGCGGCATGACCCCCAAGGAGCGCAATCACCCCGAAATCCTGAATGGCAAGCGCCGGATGCGCATCGCCAAGGGCAGCGGCGTGACCGTTGCGGAAGTGAACAACCTCCTGAAGCGCTTCGATGAAATGCGCGAGATGATGCGCAAGATGAACAAGTTCCAGAAGATGATGGGCAAGTTCGGCGGGAAGATGCCCGGCATGGGCTTCTAACCTCAGCGCCCACCCAGGAAGTCGGGCTTCCCATCGGAATCGCGATCCTGCGCTCCCTCCGCCAGGTCGCCGATTCCATCGTGGTCACCATCCAGAGCCAGCAGGTCGAGATGCACATACGGCCGCTGGTAGGCTTCCTCGGAACCGTGGGCGTAACTCACCCACATCCGCAGACCGGTGCCGTCAAACACCGCGTTCATCACGTTGCCGCCCTTGATCGGGATTGAGTTGGCCAACGCAATCATCGCCGGCCCGTCGAGGCGCCCAAGGCTCTTCGACAACGTCGGGAACGCTCCCCGTCCCTCGTCCTGATAGACCACGCACGAAAGCACCTGCGGGGCGAGTTCATCGGAAGCATCCGCGTCCTTCCACACCTTGACCCGGTCGCCGCGCTGGACCCGCGCATCGGTCCGGATCTTGACCGCCCTCTTCTCCGTACGCCCATCGCCGAAGACAAAGTGGTAGCGCTTGGTCTGCGACTGACGCCCGAAGATATTCATTGCCTCGGTCAGCGAACCAGCGTCGTACAGCATCGTCCGGAACCAAGCCGTGAAATGCGGCGCGTGCACGTCGTACGGGGCATCCTTCCGCGAGGCATCACCCATTTCCGAAAGCACGATCCCGGCGGCATTCATGCCGCAATGGGCGCCGACCACTCCCGCGAAGGTGGGCGTCACATGGGCGCGTCCCTCCACGGGCAATCGAACCAGCACCACCGGGAATTCGTGGGCGCCGGCTTCGAGGGACCAATCGAGATTTCGCGTCTGGTAAAGATGCCCATCCGCCGTGGACGCCCCCCACGCCGCGATGCTGCTGCACGAATACGGCATGAGCAGTGGAAGGCAGTGGGCATGCTGCATCAACCGCACGGGAAGGCCCGCCCCCTGGGCAACCCCGAGGATCTCCTGTTCCACGCGATCATCCGTGTACCCCGCGGTCGCTGCCCAGACGTCGTCGAGATCCGCGTCCCCAACGCCCAGTTCCTTCTTGAAGCCCGCCACCACCGCCGGAACGAACGCGTTGATCTCCGCCTTCATGAGGTGCCCAAAATGCCACCCCATCTGATAAGGCGTCCCGCCCACCACCACCAACGGCACCCTCACGACACCGTTCGTCACCGTGCTCCGGTAACCGCCTCCACCCGGTGACTTCGCCCCTCCGGCCGAAGCCGCGGCACTTCCGGGGTTCGCCAGCACCGCGGCCTTGTCCTCGGCCAGCGCGCACAGCGAAAACAAGGCGATGCCCAGCAGCCGACCCAACGCAGGAACCAGGGCACAACTCTCGGGAATGATCATTCCGATGAGGTACGCCGCCCCGCCGCACCGACGCAACAGCGAATCCGGATGCAACCTTGCCTTGGGCCGACCGCACACCTAGGTAGATTGAGGGCAACCGAAGCCGTCCGCCGACAAAACGATGCACACATCCACGTTCCTCCAGGATCTCGCCATAGTGATGATCGTCGCGGCCCTCGTGACGCTTCTCTTCCACCGGCTCAAGCAACCGGTCGTCCTCGGCTACATCCTGGCTGGATTGATCATCGGCCCACACACTCCACCGTACGCGCTGATCCGGGACCAGCACACCATCGAGACCCTCTCGGAACTGGGCATCATCCTGCTGATGTTTTCCCTCGGATTGGAGTTCAACCTCCGGAAGCTGAAAGCCGTCGGACTCACCGCACTCCTCGCCGCAGTCCTCGAAATCGTCTTGATGGCCGCGGTCGGCTACGAACTCGGCCGTTGGTTCGACTGGAGCCACATGGACAGCCTCTTCCTGGGGGCCATGCTTTCCATTTCGTCGACGACCATCATCGTCAAGGCCCTCGGCGAGCTCGGCCTCGCCAAGGAGCATTTCGCCTCGCTCATCTTCGGCATCCTGATCATCGAGGACATCCTCGCCATCGTCATGATCGCCCTGCTCTCCGGCATCGCCATGACCGGATCCCTCAGCATCGGGGACATCGGCAGCACGCTCGGCAAGCTCTCCATCTTCCTGGTCACCGCGCTCGTCCTTGGATTGATCGCCGTCCCGCGCCTGCTCGCCTACGTCGCCCGCTACAAGAGCAATGAAATGCTCCTCGTGACCGTGCTCGGCCTCTGCTTCGGATTCTCCCTTCTGGCCATGAAGCTCGGATACAGCGTCGCCCTCGGCGCGTTTGTCATCGGTGCGG
>JBIKWS010000043.1:0-11718 GCA_044356195.1 Cyanophyceae cyanobacterium | reverse complement strand
CGGCTGCACCCTGCCCGTGTGCTCCGTCTACCGACGTGGACAGCCCATATTTCGACGCGCTGGTCCTGTCCACATGTCTTCAGGGGTGCATACGGTCGCCAGCGACGCCGATTTCGATCAATTTGCTCGGCAGGAAGCAGAGGCTACGGGATTTCTCCGGAATCACTTTGAACAGTTACGACGCCTTCGTTCGTTTCCCGGAATCGAGAGCGTGACACTCCATTTCGGGATCGACCGCCGCAACGTGTACATCCAGTGCGACTCACTTTCGCCAGAGTTGGTCACCCTCGCTGGATCATTGGGTCTCGGCATCTCGCTCTCGATCTATCCGGGACCGCACGAGTCTCCCCCGGATGCCGAGGAGGACTACCCTGCCGCCTCCGCCGCCAGGCCCCGGGCGATCAGCGAAGACACGCGTTCGGCATCGTAGACACAGCCACCCCAGGTCCCGCCGCCCGCCTGCTGCAAAACAGCCCAAAGACGGGTGTCGGCCGGGAGTTTCTCGTGCGGCGAAAGGCCCGGATGCGCTGACCGGCCGGCCAGCATCACCGCAGCCTCCAACGGTTCCATCCGACGCTCCGAGTCACCGACGCAGTCCAGTTCGCCCACCAACCGCACCCGATCGATGACGATGCGGATCCGGTCACCGTCGCGAACGCGTCCCAAGGGTCCTCCAGCCAGCGCCTCGGGTCCGACGTGGCCGATGCAGGCACCGGTTGAAACCCCTGAGAAGCGGGCGTCGGTGATCAAGGCCACATGGCGGCCGAAGGGCAGATGCTTCAAGGCGGAGGTCAGCTGATAGGTTTCCTCCATGCCGGTGCCCATGGGGCCGGCGCCCATCAGGACGATGACATCGCCGGCACGGATGCGACCGTCCTTGATGGCCGCCATGGCTTCGCGCTCCCGACAAAAGACCCGGGCCGGTCCTTCCAGCCGGTACACCCCGTCGGCATCGACCACCGACGGATCGATGGAGGTGCTTTTGATGACGGCCCCTTCCGGCGCGAGATTTCCCCGTGGGAACGTCACCGTGCTGGTGAGCCCGCGCTCCCGGGCGCAGGCGGGGGACAGGATGACCTCGTCCGGATCGACGCCATCCAGTTGCACGAGCAGTTCCCGGAAGCGGCGGCGGCGTTCGCTGCCCTGCCACGCATCAAGCACTTCACCCAACGTCACCCCGGAAACGGTGCGCACCGTCGTATCGAGAAGCCCCAGATCCCGGAGGTGGAGCATCACCTCGGGAACGCCGCCCGCGAGGAAGACGCGCACGGTCGGATGATGCACGGGACCGTTGGGAAGCACCGAAACCAAACGCGGAGTGCGCCGATTGACATCCATCCAATCGTCGACAGTCGGGCGTCGAAGGCCGCCGGCGTGGGCGATGGCGGGGATATGCAGGAGGAGGTTGGTCGAACCACCGAAGGCGGCGTGCACCACCATGGCGTTCCGGATAGCGGCATCGGTGAGGATGGTGGATCCGGTCCAACCACGCCGATCCAGGTCGACGAGTGCGGCGGCGGAATCCACCGCGGCCTGATGCCAGACCGCGGCCCCGCTGGGGGCGAGGGCGGTGTGGGGAAGCGACATACCAAGGGCTTCGGCAACCACCTGGGACGTGGCCGCCGTACCCAGGAACTGACATCCACCGCCGGGCGTGGCGCAAGCCCGGCAGCCCAGGTCCGCCGCTTCCTCCATGGTCAACCGGCCATGGGCAAACCGCGCACCGATCGTCTGGATCGTGCCCGCGTCCTCGCCCCGTTCGGGAGGAAGCGTCACACCGCCCGGCACGAGGACGGCGGCCTGATCCCCCTGCCCCGCCAGCGCCATCAACATCGCGGGAAGGCCCTTATCGCAGGTCGCCACCCCGAGGATGCCCCGGCGCTGCGGCAGGGATCGGGCCAACCGCCGCAACACCACGGCGGCGTCGTTCCGGTACGGCAGGCTGTCGAACATGCCCACCGTTCCCTGCGTTCGACCGTCGCACGGATCGGAAACGTGGGCGGCGAAGGGCAATCCGCCGCGGGCCCGGATGGATTCCGCAGCGGCCTTCACCTGAAGGCCGAGTTCCCAATGGCCTGTGTGGAATCCGAGGGCGATCGGGGATCCGTCCTGAGCCCTCAACCCGCCCAGCGTGCTCAGCACGAGGTACTGGGGCCGGCCGAGTTCCGAGGGTTCCCAGCCCATCCCCGCATTCTGCGTGAGCCCGAAAAGGTCGCCGCTCGCCCATTCCCGGAGCATCGATTCCGTCAGCGGCAATTTACCCATCGGACCGACCGCCCGGCTGCGGACGTCATAGACCGACTCAGGCGACTCAAGGCAGGGAATGGAAGGCATGTGAATTCGAAGCCAAGAAATCAGGCGTTTCCGGAAAAGACGAGCCTCGGCTGAATGGTCTCCGGGGCGGCGATGGCCTCATCGCGCTGGGAATGGCTCTGCAACGGCGACGAGGACGTCGCCTCCCCGTTCCATAAGTGGGACTGGGTCGGGATTTGCCCCACTTGAACGCGATCGGGAACTGGGGATTGCCACGGCGCGGGCGGGTCGAGCAAGCTGGGCCATGGCAGCTGCCGACCTGCTGAACGAAATCGATCGTCACTTTTATCTTCCGGCCGAGGAGTTCTTCCCGGCCCACCGTCACACCGCGCTCACGTACGACGACGTGACGCTGGCCACGCTCCATTCTGAAGTCCTGCCGCGGGAGACCCAACTGGACACCCGCCTTGCCGAGGGGCTGGAGCTGCATGTGCCGCTGGTATCGGCCGACATGGATACGGTCACCGAATCGCGGATGGCCATTGCCATGGCCCTCAACGGCGGCTTGGGCCTGATCCATTACAACATGGCCGAACGCGACCAACTGCGTGAGGTCGCCCGCGTCAAGAACCACGTCCACGGCCTGATCCAGGAACCCATCAAGGTCGCGCCCGATCAGTTCATCGGCGACGTGCTGGCCCTGATCGAGGAGAAGCGCTTTGCCTTTGCCACGTTCCCGGTGGTCGACACCGACGGCAAACTCCTGGGCCTGCTTCCCGGCCATGTCGTGAAACCCCGCTACGCCAAGCGTCGCGTGGCCGAGGCGCTTACTCCGCGATCGCAGGTGAAGACCCTGCACGTCTCCGAGCTTCAACCGGATCCCATCGCCCGGGCCGACCGCTTCTTCACGGATCATCCCGGGATCCACAAGCTGCTGGTCGTGGGCGACGACGACCGTCTCCACGGACTCTTCACCCTGAGCGACATCGAGCGCATCACGCACGAGCGCAGCGCGCAGGTGAAACCCGCACGCGACGCCCAGTTCCGCCTTCTGTGCGGGGCCGCTATTTCGACGCCGCGGCTTCCGGATGGACGGTTGGACCGCGATCGCATCCTCACGCACGTCGGCGGACTCATCGAGCGGGGTGTCGACGTCATCGCCGTCTCCACGGCACACGGTCACTCGAAGGGCGTGGGCGAAGCGGTCCGGATGCTCCGGGACGCGTTTCCAAAGCTCCCGTTGATCGCCGGAAATGTGACCAGCGGTGCCGGCGTGGAATTCCTCGCCGACTGCGGAGCCAACATCATCAAGGTCGGCCAAGGCCCCGGTTCGATCTGCACGACCCGGATTGTGGCGGGTGTGGGAATTCCCCAGTTGACCGCGTTGTACATCGCGTCGCGTGCGGCGCGGGCCAAGGGCGTCACGCTGCTGGCGGACGGTGGCATCACCAAGTCCGGAGATATCGTGAAGGCACTGACGCTGGCGGAAGGCGTCATCTGCGGTGGGATGTTCGCCGGGTGTGCCGAGGCCCCGGGCCAGATCATCGAGATCAACGGAAAGCTCTACAAACAGTACCGCGGCATGGGGAGCCATGCGGCCATGAAGGCGGGGTCCGCCGCCCGATACGGCCACACCACCGACACCACCCGAAAGGTGGCCGCCGAAGGGGTCGAAGCCCTCAAGGAAGTTTCGGGATCGATCGACACGGTGCTCACGCAACTGATCGGCGGGATCCAGTCGGGCCTGGGCTACCTCGGAGCACCCGACCTGTCACAGCATCGCAGCCGAGCCCGCTACATCCGCGTCAGCCCTGCTGGACAGAAGGAAGCCGCGCCCCACGACATCATCGAGGTCAAGGCGACCAACCCCACGGCGCCCTGAGGTCCCATTCGTTGGGGCCGAGCCACGGAGCTGTCGGCCGGGTGCCCTCACCCGATACCCTCCCATGCTGTAGGCCGGATGCCCTCACCCGGCGATCCCCCAGTGAACAAGGCTGCGTCGAGATGGTCCGCTTCGGGATCGGGGTCGATCCCAAGATTCCCCATTGTTTTCGATTCCGATCCCGATACCGATGCCGATACCGACGCGTGCGGCAACGGGCAGCCGGTCGGGTCTCTCGTCAGTCCACGTCGGGTCGGGTTTGGCTCGGTGGTGGCTATCGACAGTCGGTGGTCCGCGCCGGGGAATCTGCGGACAAAACCACCCTTTCCAGCGTCAGGGCTTCTGCAGGAACGGCACGAGGTTCTCGTTCCTCAGTGCCATGGAGCGGAGGGACGGTTCGAGTTCCAGGGACCTGAGGATCAGCCGGCGAGCTTCGTCGTTGTTCCCCAAGATGGCCTCGTAGCAGGCGAGGTGGAAATTCCACAACCCGTGATTCCGGGCGGAGGCGGGTGCCTTAATCAGGGCTTCACGGCATTCCGCAATCCGTCCCAATTCGTACAGGCAGCAGCCCCACCCGATGAATCGGTCAATGTCCGCGCCCTTGATGGCGCAAAGGCCGGCGCATGCTTCGGCGGCACCCGCCCATCGACCGAGGTGCTGATTGAGGACAAGACGCAGCTCGAGGACTTCCTCCTCGGATTGGTCGGCGGGTTCGAGGGTATCCAGTTCACGAAGCGCCTCCTCCGCCATCCCCAATTCAAAATAGCCAACCGACGCCTCCAGCGTACGATTGTAATTGGTAAACGGCACAGGGGGACGGTGCCACCGCTTCGGAATTCCTCAACTGGCGGAGCCAAACTCTTTGTGGCTCCGTCTCGGCGCAAAGCGGTCTCCGGTTGGCCGGACAAACAAAAAGGCCGCCAGGAGGCCTGGCGGCTGAAAAGTGAACGAACGAAAAGCCGGAAAACCAGCCGGCAGGCTTTCGGAGCCTCAGTGCTTGGGCGCGTTGTCGATGCAGCCCATCTTGATGAACATGCCGCCCAACACCACCAGCGCCACGATCAGGACCGCGATGCCCTTGCCGTTGGCTGCCATTGCCACGCCCACCGCGAGAAGAATGCCCTGAATCAAAAACACTCCGAATGCCGCAAGACCTTTCATTGGGGAAAGCCTACTGGCTGAACTCCATTCGACAAGCTCGGGATTTGGACTTTCCAAAGCCTTACTTCCGGTTTCCGCCGATGGGACCGATGTCCGCCGCGGTCAGGCCCGGACTCTGGAGAACCTTGCTGAACGCAGAGGAGGTCGCCGCGTACTGGAAGCCGGTTCCGGTTCCCGCCGCGCCAAACCGCCCCTTCCGGTCGATCGCGATGAAGTTGATGGCCAGATCGAAGCCCTTGGGATCCATCTTCGCGATCCGCCGGATCGTCTCGATGCAGGCTTCCTGCGGATGCAATCCCTGACGCATGTACTCCACCACCAGGAAGGAACCGCAGTAGCGCATCACATTCTCGCCGATGCCGGTGGCGCCCGCCGCGCCCACCTCGTTGTCGACGTACAATCCCGATCCGATGATGGGCGAATCGCCGACGCGCCCGGGAATCTTGTATCCCCAACCGCTCGTCGAGCATCCGCCGAACAGGTTGCCGTCGGGCAACAGGGCCACGAGGGCGATGGTGTCGTGATTGAGCGGCTTGCCGGACTTTGCCGCCTTCTCCTCGGCCGCTTTCTGGGCGGTCTGCCATTTCTTCCACGCGGCCTTCTGGCCCGCGGAGACCTTGGGCCCCTGCTCGAATCCATGCTTCTTCGCGAAGGCCTCCGCCCCCTCGCCCACGAGGAAGACGTGCCGGGTGGTTTCCATCACCCGACGCGCGATCGAAATGGGATGCTTGTAACCCGAGACCGCGCCCACCGCCCCTGCCCGGTGTCCGGGACCGCTCATGATGCACGCGTCCAATTGGACGATCCCCTCGGCATTCGGAATTCCCGCCAGGCCGACGGACGGATTGGTGGCGTCCGATTCCGTGACCTGGATGCCCTGTTCGACGGCGTCCAGTCCGGAGCCGCCGGCCTTGATCACTTCCAGCGCCTTCTCATTGGCCGGTTTTCCGAATGGCCACGTGGAAACGATCAGCGGAGCCGAGGTCTGCAACTCGGTGAGATCGGTGGCGGCGGCCCCGCGGGCCTGGTGGATCACCTGCCCGGCAACGAACGAGACCGCGGCCCCTTTGAGAAATCGACGACGTGGCATAGACGACATGGCGGAATCGTGCCCCGCCCATTCCGACCGCGCAAACGGCGAATGGGGCGTTGAGAAGTTGCAACCGCGGGCTGAAGGCCGGGTGCCCCCACCCGGCGAAGGTCCATGAAGCGCCGCGTGAGGGCACGCGGCCTACAACCGGGAACTGCTCCCCCCACGAAACCCGGAACTCGCCCCTTGCCCTCAGTGGGACGGCCCGATGATTCTCACCCGGTCATCTCCGCATGAAGAACGTCGTCCTCCTCGGCAGCACCGGGTCCATCGGCACCAGCACCCTCAAGGTCGTCGAGGACCTGCCCGACCAGTTGCGCCTGATCGGCCTCGCGGCCGGCGGCAACGCGACATTGCTGGCCGAACAGACCCAACGCCACCAACCCGCGGTCATCTCCATCCAATCAGCCGGCAAGGTGGCGGAGCTTCAGGCGGCGTTTCCGACCACGCGCGTTCTCACTGGCGATGCCGGCCTGATCGAACTGGCCACCCTGCCCGAAGCCGACGTGGTGCTCATCGCGATTGTCGGTACTGCAGGTCTTGCGCCGGCTCTGGCCGCCATCCGCGCCGGAAAGGACATCGCCGTGGCCTCCAAGGAAATCCTGGTGATGGCCGGCGACATCGTCATGTCGGAGGCCCGCCGTCATGGCGTCCGCGTGCTGGCGGTGGATTCCGAACATTCGGCCATCTTCCAATGCCTCGACGGCAAGCCCACGGAATCGGTCCGAAGCCTCTGGCTGACCGCGAGTGGCGGGCCGTTTCGCGACAAGACGCGTTGGCCGATCGAGGCACTCTCGGCAGTGACCCTCGAACAGGCGCTCAAGCATCCCTCCTGGGTGATGGGCCGGAAGATCACCATCGATTCCGCCACCCTGTTCAACAAAGGCCTCGAAATGATCGAGGCCCGATGGCTGTTCAATATCGAGATGGATCGCGTCCGCGTCGTCGTCCATCCGCAGAGCATCGTCCACTCCATGGTGGAGTTCGTGGATGGGTCGATCATCGCACAGCTTTCGACGCCGGACATGTGCCTTCCCATCCAGTACGCCCTGACCTATCCCGGGCGCGCCTCCAACCACCGCGTCGCAACCGACTTCGCCCGCATTGGCACCCTGACCTTCGAGGAACCCGATACCGACCGGTTTCCGTCGCTGGGGCTGGCCCGCCGGGCCGGTGACGTGGGTGGAACCTTGCCCGCGGTGTTCAACGCGGCGAACGAGGTCGCGGTGGAAAAATTCTGCAATCGCGAACTCGGCTTCCTCGGGATCAGCCGACTCGTGAAATCCGTGATGGATGCCCATGCCGTGGTGGAATCACCGGATCTCCCTGCCATCCTCGCCGCGGATCAATGGGCGCGCGCCGAAGCGTTGCGTACGAACGCCAGCTAAGCCGCGACACGAACGCTCTTCGGTCGGGCATCCCCATCCTTTCCAAACCGTCCGCTCACCACACCGAATCATGCCCCACCGCACGCGCGCCTTCACCTTGATCGAATTGCTGGTCGTCATCGCCATCATCGCGATCCTGGCAGGCCTGCTTCTCCCGGCCCTCTCGCGCGCCAAGCGCCGGGCGATCACGACGTCGTGCGCCAACAATCTCCGCTCGCTCCAGCTCGGATCCCAACTGTACGCGGACGACCACCAGGACCGGTTCGTCAACAACCACGGCGTGGGTGAAACCCGGTCCCTCCGACGCAACTGGGCGAACAACGTCCTCAACTGGGAAGACAGCCCGGAGAACACGAACAACGCGTACCTGATCGATGCGCTGCTGGGACGTCATGTCGGGCGCTCGGCCGCCGTGTTCCGGTGTCCGGGAGACCAGGCGCGCAGCACGGTGGGATTGCGCAACCGTTCTTACGCGCTGAACTCGCTGGTAGGCGACCCCGGCGAACTCACCAATCGGTTCAATCCCTCGTTCACCCAGTTCTTCAAGGAACCCGAACTCGTCCAGCCCGCCTCGACGTTCACCTTCCTCGACGAACACCCCGACACCATCAATGACGGCTTCTTCATGAACCGTCTCGAAGAGGCGCCGCGCTGGGGCAACCTTCCCGGTCCCGCGCACGAGGGTGCCGGAAACCTGTCCTTCGCCGACGGCCATCTCGAAACCCACCGATGGCAGGTCACGGGTCCGGACGGCACCGTGCGTCCCCCGGTGAAGGGCGGCGCGGGTGGAATCTTTGCCGCGACACCCCCAACCGACTGGAACTGGCTCGTTGAACGGACCTCGATCCGCCGCTAGAACCCCAGAGCCTTCCCCATGAAGATCGATTCGCACCAACACTTCTGGCGTTACAGCGCGGCCGAATATCCGTGGATTCCCGTGGGATCACCCCTCGAGCGCGACTGGCTTCCGGCCGACCTGACGAAGCTCCAGCGCCCACTCGGGTTTGACGGTTCCATCGCGGTCCAGGCGCGGCAGTCGCTGGCGGAATCGGACTGGCTTCTCGGGCTGGCCGATGCCGATCCGCGCGTGCTGGGAGTGGTCGGATGGGTGGACCTGCGCTCGCCGGACGTCGACCGCGACCTCGAACGCCTCGCGCGTCATCCCAAGTTCGTGGGTGTCCGCCACGTCGTGCAGGATGAACCCGATGACGAGTTCCTGCTGCGGCCGGATTTCCTCCGCGGGATCGAGCGGTTGAAGGCCTACGACCTCACGTACGACGTTCTGATCTACCCGCGGCAATTGCCGGCGGCGATCCGCTTCGTGGAACGTTTCCCGGAACTTCCGATGGTCCTGGATCACATCGCGAAACCGTTCATCAAGGCCGGCACGCTCGAACCCTGGCGATCCCAGATCCTCGAACTAGCCCGCTTCCCCAACCTGCTTTGCAAGATCTCGGGAATGGTGACCGAAGCCGATCACCAGCATTGGAAGGCGTCCGACTTCCAACCGTTCCTGGAAACGGTTGTCGCCGCGTTCGGCCACGAGCGTTTGATGTTCGGTACGGATTGGCCCGTGTGCCGCCTTGCCGCGACGTACGAAGCGGTCGAGGGACTCGTCCGGGACTTCGTGCGCGGGTGGACACCCGCGCAGTCCGAAGCCTTCTGGGGCAGCAACTGCGCCCGATTCTACGGCGTCAGTGCTCCGAGTAGTTCAGATACCCGATGAACATCTCGTCGTCGGTCTGCTCGCCAAAGCCCACGGTCGCCGCGGGATTCGGGTTGAAGGGATTCCACACGGAATTGTCGAAGGCACCCGTCACACGAATGCGCGTTCCGGCGGGATAGGTCCGGGGTTCGGTGAAGCGGTACATCGCCTGCCACGCGAAATCGTAGGCCGGAACGTTCAGCAACGTGTCTGTGGTGCCATCGGGCAACAGCGCCTCGAACCGCACGCGCTTTCCGCGGTAATGCATGTGCGGGCTGAGCTCGTAAATGGTCACGGGGCGGGCAAAGGCCATCTCGGCGGCAGCGGGTGCATCAGCGGCTCCGGGTGGGATGGACAGATCGGTGGTGAACGCGGCTCCCGTCACCAGTTCGCGCTGCGGAGCCTGAGGCATCAGGTACAGCCCGATCTCGGTGGCATCGGTCTGCGCCGTCTCGACGGGAGTGTAGTGCATCTGGAACACGATGAAGCTTCCGCGCTTCAGGAGCTTTCCTGTGCCCGCGGGGTACTCCCGCTGTTCCATGCCCGGGACATAACCCGCGAAAAACCCACCCAGTCCGGCCTGCACCTGAAGAACGTCGGCAAAGCTCGTCCCGGTGAAGATCAAGGCGTGATGGACCACCTGCCGGTTCCCGGGCCGCACCACCGCCGCGCGCAGCCAGACGTTCGTGGTGAAGGGACTGGCCACAACCGCGTACTTGTACGGGATCTCGGCCTGCGAGGATTTCGCCGGGATGTTTTGCCGCGTGATCCGGACGATCCGATCCGGCGTCCCCATCGGCCAGTCCACGGGAGTCGGGGGCACCACGTCGGCCAACGGATCGCCCTGAGCCCCCTTCGGAGCCCCGGCATCGACCCAGCGCAAGAGGCGCGCCACCTCGGCCGGCTGCAACGAGAAGTCATTCGTGAAGACCCCCTTCGGCGCGTCCGCATGCCAAGGCGGCATCAATCCCTCCAGAAGGTTCGCCTTGATCGATGCCGCCTGCCGCGCCACGACCGCGTGGTTCGTCATGGCGAATGACCCGATGTCGCCCGGCCGGTGGCAGTTCACGCAGCTCCGTTGCAGCAACGGGGCCACTTCACTCGCGTAGTCCGGCACGCCTGTGGCCGCCATCGCCAGTTCCGCCCCAGCGGCCCGGGTCATCGGCATCCGCACCGGCTGATTCGCGAGGTACGCGGAAAGCGCTTCCTCGACGAACTCCTGCTTCACCTGTCCATCCCCGGCCTGGAATCGGCTGGCGACAGCCCCTCGGTAAATCTCCTCCATCAACTCCGACGTCACCACGACGGTCTCACCGGCGCGACGGATGCCGAACGTCGACATCACCGCCTGCGCGGCATCATGCAGCACTGGCACCGGAACCCCCGCACTGGCCACTGCCGCCCCGAGACTGGGACGCGCGTCCACCGGGTTGACCAACCAGAAGCCGACCGGCTTCCCCGCAAACTTCTCCTGCACCGGACGCAGTTCGTTCCACACGGCGGCCAGGTTGGCGTTGTCCGTAAACACCAGCACCACCGCCCGCAGGTCCCCCTCGCGGAGGAGTTCGTGGGCTTTCCCGGCGTGATCGGTCAGTCGAAAATTCCAAATCGGCAACGCGGGCGGCCGCGGATGCATCCGCTGCGTGCGATAGAACCGACGCTGCTGGGCCCGGACCTGCGGGTCGTACCACGAATGGTCATGCGCCCCGGTGACGTGCAGCACGGGTTCCCAAAGGCCGTTCTCCGGATCATCCGTTGCGAGGAGTTCGTACAGCGACTCCGGATCGGCTTCCTTCAGGGACAAGCGAGGCAGGCGACAGATTGGGTCGAGATCGGTGCTGAACTTTTCGGCCTGAACACCGAGTGCGGCCACCAGCGCCACGCACAAACCCAGCCATTGCGAACAGGCCCCACCGAACTTGGTCACGCTTCCGGAGAACATGCCATGAAGGTCCCCAAACCACTGCGCGCCGTCCATAGCGAATCCGGGAAATGCCGCCGGGCACCGGCCACTCGGGATCGGGTTTGGGTTCAAACCGCATGCTCCATTTCGTTTTCGATTCCGATGCCGATAGCGATCCCGATACCGACGCGGGCGACAAGGACGTCGCCACCCCGAAACCATTCCCCTTGAGGGCTCTATCAAGAGGGTCCAGGTCGGGATCAGGATCGGCTAGTTTACTTCCCGGCGGCTTTCTTGAGGGCTTCCTGCTGGACGTTCCACTGCGTGACCAGGTCG
>JBIKWS010000598.1:0-3341 GCA_044356195.1 Cyanophyceae cyanobacterium | reverse complement strand
TCGTCGTCCGCCGCACCGGTCTCTTCGCGGACAACTGGCTCTACATCCACAGCCCAAACGTCCGCGTCGGACGCATCCAGAACTTCGGCAACTGGAGCGCCGATCTCGTCCCCGAACCCGGCACCTCCTCCATCGGGATGGAGTATTTCTGCAATCGTGGCGACAGCACCTGGACCCAACCCGACGACGAATTCGTGCGTCTCGCCTCGAAGGAACTGGAGCAACTCGGCCTCGCGAAAGCCTCCGATGTCGCGTGGGGCGTCGTCATCCGCCAACCCAAGGCGTATCCGGTCTATGACACCACGTACCGAGGCCATCTCGACGTGCTGCGTGCCTGGCTTCCAAAGCTCTCCAATTTCCAGACGATCGGCCGCAACGGCCAGCACCGGTACAACAACCAGGACCACTCCATGCTCACCGGACTCGCCGCCGTCCACCGCATCATGGGCGACTCCGCGGATCCCTGGGAGGTCAACACCGAGCGTTCCTACTACGAAGAACAACGCGTCAATCGCAGCGCGCCAACCGACATCCGCGCCTAGACCTTCGATCAGGAGGTCCCCCTGGCCTGGCTCGATCGCCAACGCGCTGCCGCCGCCCCCAACCCACCGCCGACCCACCCTGCCTGATCCGCCATGGGTTCCCCCTTCCCACAATCGTCCGTACCTCCTCACCCGTGGCGCGCCCTCGCGAGGCTGCTCCTCCCCTTCCGCGCGCGACTGACCTCCGGCATCCTCATCTCGGTCCTCCAATGCGCCACCGCCCTCCCGATGGTCTGGCTCATCCGCCGGATCTTCGACCGTACGGACGTCACCGCGCCATCCCTCAGCCTCCCGGTCGCCGGGCTCTACCTGGTCTCCCTCGCCATCACCACCGCGGCGCTTGGCATCCTCGGCCAACTCCTCATCCAGCAGGCCGTCAAATCCGCCGTCGCCCGTTTCCGAAAATCCCTCCTCGCACACGTCTATGCCCTCCCCAAGGCCTCCCATGATGCCCGCGAACGGACACGCCTCCACGAACTCGCCGTGACGGACACCGAGCGCGTCGAAGGCCTCCTGCTCGCTGTCGCCGGTCAGATGATCCCCAACGGAGCCGTCGCCACCATCCTCGCCACCACCCTGGCCTTCCGTTCCCCCTCCCTCTTCCTCGTCCTTCTGGCCACCCTGCCCCTCCTTTACCTGCTGTCCCGCGCTTCCCTGCGCCGCTGCCAGGAGGCCGCCGCCGCCACGCGCCAAGCCCTCGGAAACTATGGCCGCGCCCTGGTAGCCAGCCTCCGAAACCTCGAACTCGTCTGGCTCCATAATGGCGGCCCCCGCGAACTCGCCGCCCATGCCAACCGCATCCACATCCTCAGCCAGGCCGGTGTCCAGTCCACTTGGCGCGTGGTCGTCCACCAGCGCCTCCAGCAACTCTCCTACCTCGGCATCTCCGCCGTCGTCCTCATCATCGGCAGCCGTGCCGTCGAGAAGGGATCCATCACATCCGGCGATCTCCTCTCCTTCTACGCCCTCGCCGCCCTCACCCTGAACTATGTCCGCGACGCCGGCCTCGGCGTTGGCGCCGTTGTCCTCGGTCGCGACCCATGGCTCGCGCTGCACACCTTCCTCGCGCAGTCCCCGCAGGACATTTACCCAGGCTCCCGCCAGATCCGATTCTCGGGAGCCATCCGCCTCCGGAACCTTTCCTTCCAATACGCCACCCCCGGCCGCGAACGCCGCATCCTCGACAACGTCTCCCTCGAACTGAGCCCAGGCCACTTCACAGCCCTCACCGGAGCCAACGGCTCGGGCAAGAGCACCCTCCTCCAGCTCGTCCTCGGCCTTTACCGACCCGACTCCGGATCCCTCTTCGCAGACGGCATCCCCTATGCCGAACTCGACGTCGCCGACCTTCGCCGCCAGATCGGCGTGGTCGCCCAGGATCCTCCCCTCATCACCGGAACCGTCCGCGACAACATCGCCTACGCCCGCCCCGAAGCATCTCGCGAGGAAGTCGAGCAGGCCGCCCGCACCGCCCTCGCCCACGACTTCATCCAGCAACTCCCCAAGGGTTACGACACCGAGGTCGGCGAGCACGGCATCCTGCTCTCCGGGGGCCAGCGCCAACGCCTCGCCCTCGCCCGCGCCCTCCTCATCCACGCGCCCCTCCTCATCCTCGACGAACCCACCAACCACGTGGACCAGGAAGGCGTGCGCGACCTCCTTCTGAGCCTCCGTTCCCTCCAACCGCCACCGGCGATCCTCGTCATCACCCACGTCCCCGCGGTCCTGGCGCTCGCCGACGAAGCCTGGACCCTCAACCAAGGCACCCTCACCCGGAACCCGGAATCCGTGCGATGATCCAGCCCGTCTTCAACGCTCCCACCTGGCCAACCGGCCCCCACCGTCTCCTGCTGCAGGCAGCCCTCCACCCGGATCCGGACGCGACCCACCGGATCTCCAGCTACCTCGATTTCGTGTGCATCCGATGGGACCTCCCGAACCGCTGGCACCTGCCCGCCTCCTTCCTCCATCGCGCATTCTGCTACTTCAGCGGGACCCCCCTGTAAGCCGCCTGCCCCCACGCGGCGGTTTCACAGGATTCACCGATGAGGACATCGCCCCCGAAGCCATCCCCAAAACGGGAATAGTCCCGGGATGCACGCGCACCGAACCATCTTGCCAGCAGTTGACCCCATCGTTTCAAACGCCCGTTTGACAGATTCAAACAGCGGTTTAACTCTCACGACGTCGATGTCGCGCTCCGCCACCCACGAATCCACCCCGGCCACCGCCGCCACCCGCACGCAATTGCTCGCGGCCGCCGCCGAGATCTTCGCAGAACGGGGATTCCGCAACGCCACCGTCCGGGAGATCTGCCGGCACGCCAACGCCAACGTCGCCGCGATCAGCTACCACTTCGGCGACAAGAACGCCCTCTACGCTGCCGTCCTTCGTGAGACCGCTCCTGCGCCTGCGGGCGGACCCCACGCCCCGGATTCCCAGGCCACTCGGACGCTCCCACCGGAAAAGAAGTTCCGCCTGTTCATCCGGGAGTTCCTCAAGCGCATGACCGAGAAAGGCCCGAACTGCCATCACAGCCGCATCATGGCCCGCGAGATGATCGAACCCACGCAGGCGTTGGACGACCTGGTGAACGAGTTCATCCGCCCGCAACACCTGTGGTTCCAGGAGCTTGTCCGGGAACTCACTGGACCGGGATTCACCGCGGAGGAAATCCGGCTCATGGCCAACTCGGTCGTCAGCCAGATCCTGTTCTACAAACATTGTGGCGCGGTCATCGAACGACTCCAGCACCGCGACCCCTTCGCACCGGAACGCCTCCACCAACTCGAACGCCAC
>JBIKWS010000597.1:0-3346 GCA_044356195.1 Cyanophyceae cyanobacterium | reverse complement strand
CACGGTCACGCTCGGCGGCGTGGGCGTGCCACCGTCGTTCCCGGCGACCCTTGCCGGCCTCCTGCCGTTCTCGCTCACCCGGAACGTCGCACCGCAAGTCACGGCGGATCTCGATCCCACCGTCGTCATCGCGGGCCAGCCCCTCACACTGACCGTTGACGCCTTCGGCTTGGAACCCCTCACCTTCGAGTGGAAACGCAACAACACCGTGTTGCCTGCGTTCACCGGCCGGACCCTCCAGATCCCCAGCGCCCAACCGGGCGACGCCGGCGACTACCTCGTCACCATCCGCAATGGATTCGGCGAAGCCGTGTCCGGTCCGGTTGCGGTCCAGGTCATCGTCCCGCCGTCCTTCACGGCGCTGCCGCAATCCCTCACGGTCGTTGCCGGTGCTCCGGCGCAGTTCAGCGTCGAGGCCACCGGTTCCGCTCCCCTCGCCTTCCAGTGGCGTCGCAACGGACAGAACATCGCCTTCGCCACCGGCCCCCTCCTCCAGATTCCGGCGGCAGGCCCCGCCGACGCAGGTGAGTACACCGTGCAGGTGTCCAATGCCGGCGGGTCCATCGTCTCCACCCCGGCCGCCATCCTGAACGTCGTCGTCCCGCCCTCGATCGTGACGCAACCCTCCGACCTCACAGTCCTCGCCGGGCAGCTGGCCGGAGTCGCGGTCGAAGCCGACGGAACCGGCCCGCTCCAGTACCAATGGGAATTCAACGGGCGCGCCATCCCGGGCGCGACCGGGTTCGAATTCACGGTCCCGGCGGCGGGTGCCGACGTCTCGGGTTCGTATCGCGTCCGCGTCTCCAACGCGGCGGGCAGCGTCCTCAGCCGGTTTGCGGTCGTCGTGGTCACGCCGCCCGGCGGCAGTGTCCAATTCAGCAACGCCAACCTTCGCGTTCCGGTTTCCGCCGCCGACGGAACCACGTTGCTCGAGGGGGATGGATTCCTCGCCCAACTCTACGCGGGCACGTCCCCTGAATCGCTTCAACCCGTGGCCGGTGCGGTACCTTTCGCCACCGGTGGAGCCGCGGGCTTCTGGCGCGGCGGCGTGCGAAACATCCCGTTCATTGCCGCCGGTTCGCCCGCATTCCTCCAGGTCCGCGTCTGGGAAACCGCCGCTGGCCCAACCTTCCATGAAGCGTTGGCAGCGGGCCGTCCGGTGGGAATCTCCAGCGCCATCGCTGCAACCCTCGGCGGTGTGGGAGTCCCTCCCAGTTTCCCCGCCACCCTCGCGGGAATCCTGCCCTTCCAGATGCAGTTCTGGACCGCTCCCGCGATCGTCTCCAGTCCCACACCCACCGATGTCGTCCTCGGACGCGAACTGCGCCTGAGCGTCAACGCGGTTGGCACCGCCCCGCTCCGCTTCGTGTGGACCCGGAACGGCTCCCTCCTCCCCGAGACAGGGCCAACCTTGGTGATCCCTGCGGTCGCGACCGGTGACGCCGGTCTCTATGGCGTGCACGCCGCCAATTGGGTTGGCGTCGCGGTCGCCGAATCCGCGCAGGTCAACGTGCTCACCCCGCCCCGGATCACCACCCAACCCCAGGGGCTGACGGCGGTCGCAGGCGCAGCCGCGCAGTTCGAGGTTTCCGCCTCGGGCTCCGAACCGTTGAGCTACCAATGGCGACGCGACGGCAATGACATCCCCGGTGCCCGATCGCGTACCCTGCTCATTCCCTCGGCGCAGATCGGCGATGCCGGCACGTATTCGGTGTTCGTCTCGAACGCCGCCGGTTCAGAAACCTCTCAGGACGCCAGCCTGACCGTCCTCGCCCAGCCGTTCTTCATCACCCACCCCGCTTCGGTGAACCTCGCCGCCGGCGCGCCCCTCGACCTTTCGGCGGAACTCGGAGGGGCCGCCCCGATCTTCCTCCAATGGCAACGGAATGGCGCACCGCTTCCCGGCGCAACGAACCGGACCCTGCGGGTTCTCGCCACAACCCCGGAGCACTCCGGGACCTATCGCCTCGTGGCCACCAACCCGTACGGCCAGGCCATCTCTGACACGGCCATCGTCATCGTCACCGGTTCCGGTGGCACCGTCCAGTTCAGCAATGTCGCCCTGCGCACGCCCGTCACCGATACGGACGGCACCACCCTCATCGCCGGTCCCGGCCATCTCGCCCAACTCTACGCCGGTGCCACCGCGGACACTCTCAAGGCCGTTCCCGGCGCAACCATCTTCGGAACCGGGTCAGCCGCCGGTTACTGGATTGGCGGCGTGCGATCCATTCCCGATCTGGCTCCCGGAACCACCGCGTTCCTTCAGGTCCGCGTCTGGGAACTGTCGGCCGGGCCCACCTTCGAATCCGCGGTCGCCGCAGGTCACCCGGTCGGAATCTCCGCACTGGTCAGCGGTGTCCTCGGCAACCTGGGAACACCCCCATCGTTTCCCGTGGCATTGAACGGCCTGCTCCCGTTCTCGCTCCATCAATGGACGGCACCGCAGATCACCCTCCAACCAAGCCCCACGTCCGTCATCCTCGGCCAACCTCTCGCCCTCTCTGCCGGCGTGAGCGGCTCCGGCCCGTTGACCGTCGCCTGGTTCCTAGGTGAGACGCGTATCCCCGATGCCACCGGCACCGCCCTCGTCCTTCCTTCGGCCACCCTTGCGGACGCCGGCGAATACCGACTCACCGCCGTCAATTGGGTGGGAGCCACGACCAGCGCTCCCGCCCTCGTCACCGTGCTCGTGCCGCCCTCGATCACCCGTGCGCCTCAACCGCTCACCATCGCCGCCGGCCTGACGGCGCGCTTCGAAGTCGAGGCCACCGGCACCGGGCCCCTCGCCTTCCAATGGCTGAAGAATGGATCCGACATCCCCGGCGCGATCTCCAGCGTCCTTGAAGAGCCCAGCGCCACACCGCCGGACTCCGGCGATTACTCCGTCCGGATCAGCGGCCCCGGCGGATCGATCGTTTCCACGCCCGTGACCCTGGCTGTCATCGCCCTGCCGCAGATCACCGCCAACCCGATCCCCATCACCCGCATCGCCGGTGAGACGGCTGAATTCTCCGTACAGGCCACCGGTGCCGGGCCCCTGACCTACGCCTGGTATCGCAACGATGCCGTCATCCCGGGTGCCTCGTCGCCGAGCCTCACGCTGCCAAGCCTCCTCGTCACGGACGCCGCCACCTACCGGGCCCGCGTCTCCAACTTCGCAGGTTTCGCCGATTCCGTGCCCGCACCCCTCACCGTCGTCACCCGGCCCACCCTGATCGAAGCCCCCGGCTCCGTCGTGGCCACCGCCGGGGAAGCTGTCCACTTCAGCGTCGTAGCAGAGGGCACCGGCCCGCTCGATTACCAATGGTTCCGCAACGGTACACCAATCCCAGGTGCGCTCAGC
>JBIKWS010000596.1:0-3349 GCA_044356195.1 Cyanophyceae cyanobacterium | reverse complement strand
TCGCTGTTCCTCTTTGTCTGGTTCGCGGGATTGCGGGGTGGATTCGAGGCCATCCGACGGGATCGGCAATCGGAGGAGTCAGGGTTGCTGGACCTGACGCGGCTGGGCCGGGATGAGCGGGTGCTGGCGCTGGCGTTCCCGGTCTGGCTGCACGGGTGGGTGGTGGCCGCGGCGGGATTGCCGGTGACGTCGGTGGGGTGGTTGATGGGCGGTACGGGTGGTGGTGATCTGGTTAGGATCTGGGGATTGCTGCTGTCGCATGGAGCGCTCGCCGTGGCGGTGGGGCTGTGGCTGGGGGTCGTGTCGGGCCCACGTCCGATCGCGGGCAGGATCGCCGTCCTTGGGATCGGGGTGTCCGTGTTTCTTGCTGCGCTGGAAAGATGGACCGGGCTCCGGTCGATGCAGGTGTGGGAATGGGCGACGGCGGCGACCTCAACGCGGGAGGTGCTGGCCTCGGGTGGCGTCTTGACGCTTCTGGCGGCGGGGTTGGCCTTCGACTGTTCGCGGGTGTTGCCCCGGGGGGAATCGATGGGTGCCGAATTGGCGTTGGTGGTTCCGAAGCGGCGCGGTGGAGGCCGCAGAAGGGCGAGCGTCCTGCAGGCGTCGAGCGGCGAAGGGATGGGATGGACGCTCTGGGCGCTGTATGGACTGGCGGTGTTTCCGACGGTGCAGCGTGCGCTAGAGGCCGGTCTCGGCGGAACGATCTTTGTTGGCTGGGCCAGCGCTGGGTCCTCCTTGGATGTATTGGATAACTTCGTCTTGCCGTGGTTGGTGGGCGGGGTGGCGATCCGGGTGCTCCATGAGGGGAGGCGACAGGGGCGCTGGGAGGCATTGTTGTCAACGCCGCGGGCCCCGGCGGAACTCCTCCGGCAAATGCGCGTTGATTGGCTGGCGGAGGCACGGTGGCCGTTCGTCCTTTTCGTAGTGCTTCACCTTGCCGGCGCGGTGATGGAATTTGTTCGGCTTGGCTGGATGGGTGTCGCTTTCCTGTTGGTGTTTGGGGTGTCGCCGTTGGCGCACGTGGTCGTGGTGTGGTTCGGTGCCTTGCCCCTGGCCCAGTACCTCGCGTTGCGGCATCCGCATTCGGGCGTGGCCATGGGATGGTTGCTGGCGGTGGTGGTCGGCGTGCCCTGGGTCCTGGGTGTCTTCTGGGCCTGGATCATCGCCTTCAGCATGAGCGGTAGCCTTTCCGGTTGGACCTGGGGTGTCTACCTCCTGCCATGGGGCGTGGGTCTCTATGCCGTGCTCGCCGTGGGAAAATGGGCGCGTCAGCAGCTCGGACGGATGTCCCGTGAGTGGTTCGCCGGCTACGTCCGCGGATGAGGCACCGCCTCAAACCACCCGCTGGCTCGGCCCGACGTCCGGAACCGTGAGGGCGTAGCGGCCCTCGCGTTTGGTGAGGCGGACGGTTTCGCCGAGGGTCTGGGACAGGAGGCGGGTGGTGAGGCAGCGTTTCGCTGGACCGGAAGCGATGATCGAACCTGCCCGCATGAGCAGTGCGTGGGTGAAGCAGTCCACGATCTCCTCGACGTGATGGGTGACGAGGATGAGGGCGGGCGCGTCCGGGGTGGCGGCGAGGCGGCGCAGGAACTGGAGGAAGTGTTCGCGGGCGACCGGGTCGAGGCCGGCGCAGGGTTCGTCGAGGATGAGGAGGCGGGGATCGGACATCAGGGCGCGTCCGATGAGGATGCGCTGGCGTTCGCCCTGGGAGAGGACGGCCCAGGGGCGCTCGGCCAGGTGGGAGCACTCGATCCGGGCGAGGATTTCGAGGGCACGCTTGCGGTCGGCGCGGGTGGGACGGCCCCAGAAGTCGATCATGGCATACTTGCCGGAGGCGACGGATTCGAGGGCGGGTTCCGAGTCCGCCATCAGTTGGCGGATGGAGGAGGAAACGATCCCGATCCGGGTGCGGAGTTCGCGCCAATCGGCCTGTCCGAAACGCTGGCCGAGCAGGTCGATTTCACCGGCGGTGGGCATCAGGTAGCCGGTGAGGGCGGCGAGGAGGGAGGTCTTGCCGCACCCGTTGGGGCCGAGGACGACCCAGTTCTGGCCGGGTTCGACGCGCCAGGAGACGTCCTTGAGGATCGGGGTGCCATCGCGCTGGATGCGCAGCGACTGGACTTCGAGGATGGGCGGGATCACTTGCGGAAATGCGAGAGGACCTTGCCGGGGAAATGCGGGAGTGCGCGCAGGACCTCCTTCAGCATGCGAGGGCTCATCTCGGAGGGGACGGTGGCGCGGACGTAGGCGCGCGGATGCACAAGATCGGTGGGCAGGGGACGGGTGGCTTCGCGGGCGGCAGGGAAGTCGGCGAGTCGGCTGCGGCGGACGAAGGCGAACATGTTCTGGACGTACCACCACGCGACGGACGAGTTGTTCCAGATCTGCCAGCGGAAGCAGTCGAGGGGAACGAAGTCCTGCTTCTCGAAATTCGGGATCCAGTAGCTGGGCCACTGTTCATTGACGTGGTGGGTGCCGCCCTGGCCGGGAACGGCGGCGCTGAACACGACGACATCGCCGAGCTTGCAGAGATCGGCCGCGAACGAGGGACCGCGGGAAGGGTCGAGGTGCTCCGCGACTTCGAGGCAGTTGACGAGGTCGAAGCGGCGATCGAGGGCGAGGGGTTGGGCCAGGTCGCGCCGTTGGAAACGGTCGACGGGAATCAGGAGTTGATCGGGTTGGACGACATGGCCGTCGACACCGGTGATGTCGCAGCCGGCGTCGAGATAGGCGCGTGCCCAGGTTCCGGAACCGCAGCCGACGTCGATGACGGTGCGGGCGGGGAAGAGTTGGAGGATCAGGGGAACGACGGCGCGGGCGGAGGCGGCGGAATCCTCCTTGAGGCCTTCGTAATAGCGGGAGGAGTAAGGCGAGGACATGGGGTCAGTCGCGGCGGTAGGCTTCGGCAAGGAGCGTGATGGGATGGACGACGCGGATGCCGACGCCGCGGTCCCGGAGGCCATTCTGCACCTGGAGGAGGCATCCGGGGTTGCCGGTGGCGACGGTGGCTGCGCCGGTGGTGAGGATGTGGTTGACCTTCCGTTCGAGGAGTTGGCCGGCCATCTCGGGCTGGGTGAGGTTGTAGATGCCGGCGGAACCGCAGCACCAGGAGGCCTCGGGGAGTTCGACGAGGCGGAGTCCGGGGATGCGGCGCAGCACCTGCCGGGGTTGGGAGGAAATCTTCTGCCCGTGGCAGAGGTGGCAGGACTCGTGGTACGTGACAGTCTGCGGCGGTTGGTTCGCGGCCTTGGGTTCGGTGATGCCAATGGCGGCGAGCCACTCGTGGATGTCCTTCACCTTGGAATCCCAGTTGTGGGCGGCGTCGGCGTAGCGGGGATCGTCCTTGAGC
>JBIKWS010000595.1:0-3352 GCA_044356195.1 Cyanophyceae cyanobacterium | reverse complement strand
TCTTCGAAGCTCCATTGGGCCATGGGCGTGGGCACCTGATTGGACCACACCTTTCCGCGGCTTTGGGCCAGCGCGGACCGCGCCCGGGACTCCACCTGGGCGATCTCCCCGGAGATCCGTTGGACTCCGGCCGCCAGGCGTTCCTTCTCCGCGTTGCGCGCGGCCAGCTCGAGCAAATCCGTCCCGAGGCTCTCCGCCGCGGTGGTCCAGGCAGCGCCGAGACCGGTGCGGATCTTCTGCTTCAGATCCACGAGTTGGACCCGGTTCGTTTGCCGCAAGGACGGGTCATCCACCACGACCTGGCCCGGACGGCTGCTCGCGAACACACCGTAGAGCGCGTAGAAATCCTTCTGGCTGATCGGATCGAACTTGTGATCGTGACAGCGCGCGCACGAAACCGTGAGCCCGAGAAAGGCCTTCGAGAAGACATCGATCTGGTTGTCGACGACCTTCACCTGGTCATCCAAGGCGTCCACCGGGATATAGCCGAACTCGACCATGCGCAGATGTGCCGGGCCGAGCATCGACTCATTCAACCGGTCGGTGGGGTTGAGACGTGGATTCGTCAGGAGATCCCCGGCGAGGTGTTCGCGGACGAATTGATCGTAGGGGACGTCGCTGTTGAAGGCGCGGATCAGATAGTCCCGGTAACGCCACGCCATCGGCAGTTCCGGGTCGCCCTGGCTGCCATGGGATTCGCAGTAGCGGACAAGGTCCATCCAGTGCCGCGCCCATCGTTCGCCAAACCGAGGCGAGGCGAGCAGCCGGTCCACCCGCTTCTCATACGCATCGGAAGAAGTGTCGCGACGGAAATCCTCGATCTCGTCCGCCGTGGGAGGCAGCCCTGTCAGGGCAAACGTGAGCCGGCGCAACAACGATTCCCGGTTGGCCGGCGGGGCAGGATGCAGCCCACGTGCTTCCATCTTCGCGAGGAGAAAGAGATCGATCGGATGATCCGACCATGCGGTGTTGGTCACCCGGGGCAGGGCCGGGTGCTGGACCGGCTTGAAGCTCCACCAGTCCTTGCGGGCTTCGCGCGTTGCGGGCCAGTTCGCTTTGTCCGGCGACGTTCCAGTCGATGCACTGGGCGGTTGGTCGCGCGGGTCCACGGCCCCCTGATCCACCCACATCACAAAATCCGCGATGACGGCTTCGGGGAGTTGGGGCCGGTCCTTCGGCATGCTGGAATCCGGCGTCTCGTGACGGATGCTTCGGATCAACAGGCTGCGCTTCGCATCACCGGGCACGATCGCCGGGCCGGAGTCCCCACCGACCAGAAGAGCCTCCCGTGAATCCAGGCGCAGTCCGCCCTTCTGCTTCTTTGCTCCATGACACTCGTAGCATTCGTTGACGAGCGTCGGCCGGATGCGTCCCTCGAAGAATTCGAGCTGGGCGGGAGTCGCTGTACGCCCGGTTCGAATGGAAAGGATCAGGATGCCCAAGGCGATCCAGGCAGCCTTGGCTGGGGAGCGTGAAGAAGGGATCCACATCGGATTCATCTACTTTTGCCCCTTCGAGGTCAGGCAGTAAAGTCGCGTGGAGGTGCGGATCAGCAGCTTGCCATCGGCAACGGCGGGTGTGGACAGGCAAAGCCCGTCGAGGGAGTTCGTGTGCTCGAGGTTGAACTTTCCGCCTTCGGTGAGGACGTAGGTTTCACCGGCTTCGTTGAGGCAAAACACCTTTCCATTGTAGGCCCAAGGGGACGCCGTGAACGAGGCACCGACCGGAAATCGGGCGCGATCGTAGAGCATGCGTCCAGTGTGGGCGTCGTGGGCGGACATCATGCCGCGATCCAGCAGGGTGTAATAGATGTCGCCGTGAACCAGCGGGGAGGTGTTGTACGGGCCGTCCTTCGGGAGATACCAGGCGACGAACTCATTGGAGGTCTCGCCTTGCTTCAATGAGATGTCGCCCTTGCCGCCCGGCCGGATGGCGTAGACCGGGCGATGGGGATCCGCGAAATAGCCCGAGGTGACGTAGAGCAGGCCGTGGGCGGCGAAGGGAGAGGGAATGATGAGGTTCGACATCCGACCGTCCATCTCCCAGATCACCTTGCCTTGAAGATCGTAGGATCGGATGCGGTTCTTGCCCGAGACGATCAGCTCGGTCCGTTGCGGATTCTGCCAGAGGAACGGGGTTGCCCAGGTGCTCTTTTCATCGCGTGGCGTGCGCCAGTTCTCCTTGCCGGTGCCGGCATCGTAGCTGGCGAGGTAGCTGGCTTCCTGGTTGTCGTAGACCACGAACACCTGACCCTCATGAACGATGGGTGAACCGGCAGCGCCGTAGTCGTACATGGTCTTCTTGGCCGCGATGGGATTCGACCAGAGCGGTTTGCCGCTGAGATCGTAGGCGAAGAGTCCCACATCACCGAACAACACGAACAGCCGTTGGCCGTCGGTTGCCGGGGTTTCGGACGCGTAGGTGCTCTTCGGATGCCGGCCAACGGGCGGGCTGCCCTGTTTCGCTTCCTGCTGCCAGAGAACCTTGCCGGACTGGAGATCGAGGCCGTAGGTGAGCCAGTGATGCGTGCCCTTGGGGATGTCCTGACGGCCTTGCCCGAGGTAGAGACCGGCCTTGGGCTGTTCGTTGGCGTTGTCCTGGTCGCTGTAGACCCCGGTGAGGAACACGCGATTGCCCGTGACGACCGGCGACGACCAACCGAGACCCTTGATGTCGGTCTTCCAGAGCACGTTCTCGGTCTGGCTCCACCGGACGGGAAGCCGCGGATCGTCGGGCACCGAACCGTTCGCACTGGGGCCACGGAACCGAGGCCACTCGGATGCCGCCGGGAGCGGCAGCGCGGTCAGGAGCAGTCCAACCAGTGGGAGGAGGTGTCTCATGGAAGACCAGAGCATGAAGCGGATGCCGGAGAGTGGAAGACGGAAGTCGGGGTGCCTCTCCTGACCTCCATGCCTATCGAGCGGCACGAAGGATGAGGCGGTGGCTGGGGGCGAGACCGAGCAGGGGTGTCGCTTTGCCCTGCATCCAGGCGGGATGGCTGTTGCGGTAGTACGGGGAAAGGAAATGGCCGGACTGGCCGGCGGGGGTGTGGAGGTAGGAGGCGGCTTCGTCGCCCGGGATGATGCCGAATCGCTGGCTGGCACCGAATCCCGGGGCTGCGATGCGCGGCAATCCATCTGGAAGAAGCGGTCCTGGGCGTGGGCGTATCCGAGGGCCCGGGCGGCATCGAGCCGGTTTCCCGCTCGGATGGTGACGTGCCCTTCGGCGTCACGTTCGATCGTGGCCTCGGCCGAAAGCGTCTGGAGGTTCGCGGTGCCATCGAGCTTCGGAAGGCTGGAACGGAGGGCGACGAACAAACCGGCAGAACCAATCACGAGGAGGGCGAGCAGCC
>JBIKWS010000594.1:0-3353 GCA_044356195.1 Cyanophyceae cyanobacterium | reverse complement strand
CGTGGCCCGCGCCAATACCAGTCCCCAGTTCACCCGCCGAATGCCGAAGGAAGCAACGGTCGGCGTGTTCGTCGGGCGATTCATGGGAAGCATGGCGAATGGGAAACTGCAGGGTTTGGGAATGGGTGGGTCACGACGCCCATGTGCCTTCCGGGCGAGACAAGCGTCACGGGTCGCGTTGAGTGATGTGACCACCTTCTCCGAGCACAGGGCAGCCCGCCATGGGGTGTTTCCCCCGCGTGCACCCACCTCAAACGATGGTGACCTGGACGCTGTTCTCGATGATGCCTTCACTGATGGCATAGCGGGTGATGCCGGCGGTGTCGTGGAGGTCGAGCTTGCGCATGAGGTGTTCGCGATGCTTCTCGACCGTCTTGATGCCGATCCCGAGATCGGACGCGATCTCCTTGTTGGCGCGGCCCTCGGCGATGAGTTGAAGGGTTTCCATCTCACGCGAAGTCAGCCGTACTGCCTTGCCAGCGGCGCTTCCCGTACGGCGGCCGATGCGTGGATCGAGCCGTTCCTGTCGGCGGGAGATCGACGGACTGAAATGCGTGCGTCCCTGATGCACTTCGCGGATGGCCCGGCAGAGGTCGCTGGCTGAGGTCTGCTTGAGCAGGAATCCCGCGGCCCCGGATTCTGACGCGTTCCGCACGTAGGCATCGTCGCTGTGGGCGGACAGGATGAGGATGCGTCGGGAGGGGTCGGTGCGGAGGATCTGTCGGGTGGCCTCGAGCCCGTTGAGCATGGGCATGGCGATGTCCATGAGGATGACGCCGGGCAGGAGGGAGACGGCGAGTTCGACGGCCTGGCGGCCGTTCTGGGCCTCGCCGACGACCTGGAAATCCCCTTCGAGTTCGAGGATCCGGCGGAACCCTTCACGGACGACGGCATGGTCTTCGGCGATAAGGACGGTAATTCGCGCGGTGGGTGTCGAGGGTGGTGCTTTCATGATTTGGGCAGCGGTTTGGCGGCAGGCAGCGGAATGTGGGCGATGACCGTGGTGCCGACACCGGGTTTGGATTGGATGTGGAGGCGGCCTCCGACCATTTCCAGGCGCTCGCGCATTCCCAGCAGGCCGAGGCGTTGCCCGCGCGTAGACTGCAACATACGATCGACCGGGAAGGCGCGTCCGTCATCCACGACGTGCAGGCTGAACCCACCGGGCTCCTGTAGGAGTCGCACCTCCACGTTCACCGCGCTGGCGTGACGACCCACGTTGGTCAGGGCTTCCTGCGCCACCCGGAAGAGGGCGGTCCGGTGCGGCACGCTGAGGAGGTCGGCTTCCTTGCAGGCGGTGAGCCGGGCGAGGGTGCCGGTGCGTGCGGCGAAGCTCTTCAGGTACGTGGTGAGGGCTGGGATCAACCCCAGGTCATCGAGGACGGAGGGGCGGAGTTCCCGAGCAAACTCGTGCACGGTTTCGACCGAGCGGGCCACGAGCTCCTGGGTTTCGGCGATGGTGCGTTTCAGGTCTGCCGGACAGATGCCGGCCTGCAAACCCAGGTTGCCGAGGCGGAGGTTGATGCCGGTGAGCATCTGGGCGATGACGTCGTGAAGTTCGCGGCTGATGAGCCCGCGTTCCTCCTCCTGCGCCCGCAGCACGGACCGGGAAAGGTGCCTGAGCTGCTGCTGGAGACCCTGCGCTTCGGCGAGCAGCCGTGCCTGTTGCTGCCGGCTTTGCGTCAGGGATTGTTCCACCGTCTTTCGATGCGATACCTCGGCCACCAGTTTCGCATTGGCGGCAGCCAGGACGGCGACCTTGTGGGCCGCGGCCTCCAGACGGTTGCGCTCGGTGACATCGTTGAAGAAGCAAACCACGCCCGCCTCGCCATCCGGCAGGGGCACCTGCTGGATCTGCCATTCATAGGACTCCCGTTGGCCGGAATCCTCGCGCCGGGCCACGAACGACGGTGCCTGGTAGAACTGGCCGGTGCGCAGCGTGTGGCGGAAACGCCTCGACAGCTGTTCGGCAACCCGGGGAGGCCAGACGGCACGGAGGACCTCCTTGAAATCGCGGCCCAACAACGGGTGCACATTCCGGAAGGCGGCACAGGCTGTCGGATTCGCCTGTATCAAGCGGAACTTCGAATTCACGACATACATGCCCGCCGGGGCCTTGGCGACCAAGGACGCCAGCAGCGCCTCGTTCCGGCGCATCAGTTCCTCGGTCTGCTTGCGCTGGGTGATGTCGCGGATGTTGCACTGGATCACCGGGTGGCCGCCCTCCTCGTACAGGTTTGCCACCACTTCCACCTCGTGCAGCCGGCCATCCTCGTCCGCCAGCGGCAGATCCTCGTAACGCACCGCGTGCTTCCGTTGGAGCTTCCGGAACATCTCCTGGCTCGCCGCTTCGTCGTGCAGCAGCCCGATCTCGAACAGCTCCTTCCCGATCAGTTCCTCCCGCGTATACCCAAGGAGCCGGGTCATGAACGGATTCGCGTCCGTGATCCGGCGGGTGGCCGGATCCAGCAGCAACACCCCGTCGTGCGCGGCCTCGAAGAGCCTGCGATAACGCGTCTCCGACGCCCGCAGCTCGTCATTGGCGCGACGAAGGTCGGTCAGGTCCGATACCGCCACCCAACAGCGTTTGGCCGAGCCCACGGGGACGGACTCCAGACTTCCGTGCAGGCCGAGCCAGCGGACCGGTCCGGCTGTTGAAGCCAACACGATCTTGCAGAATTCACGGTCGGGTCCCGCAAAAACCCGCTTCAGAAAGTCCCGCACGGTCTGCCGACTCTCCGCGGCCACCAAGGGCAGGAGGCTTCGCCGGTGCAACCGCGAGCGCTCGACCCCGAGCAGCGTGGCCGTCATCTGGTTCGATTCCACGATGACGCCCCGCTCGTTCAATGTAAGGAATCCAACCGGTGCGAAGTCGTACAGGCCGGCTGACTTGTGGAGCAGGGCATCGGATTCCTCCAGCGCCCGCCGGAGGGCGGCATTCTCCCGCACCAGTTTCGAAGGCGACAGCGGAGGATGCTTTCCCGGATGGGGCTTGGGCTCCAGGGCGGGAATCGGTTTCGAGCGCGTGAACGGATGCTTCCGCTGTTTGCCATCCACGGGCGCCGCCGGGACTTCGGCGGAACCTGCCTTGGCCTTCATGGCGGATGAGCGCTTCATGGGTTTCGAGGTTCGGCGACGCGATACGGGAGATTCCCGTGAGCTCCCGGCCGGCAACCGCGGGACGGTTGGGAGCACTCCATGGACACTCGCAGGGCTCGTCGACCATGGCGATGGGATTCCCGACCCTGCCCGCCCGCGCCCGGATCCTGTCGGACGGCAACCGGGAGCGTGCGGCGCGATGCGATGGAGAGTTGCATGAACGGAAAAGGTTGGGCCGCCGGTTGCTGACAGGT
>JBIKWS010000593.1:0-3360 GCA_044356195.1 Cyanophyceae cyanobacterium | reverse complement strand
CGCCGAGCTGGCGCGCGACGTCTTCATGGAGGACATCCGGTCGTTCACCGCCGAAATCGTCCGCAAGGCGAAGCTGTACGACAAGGACACGATCCCCGGAGACTTCGGCAAGCTGACGGTTCCGTGTCCGCGCTGCGGCGCTGAGGTTCATGAGAAGTTCCGCGACTTCAAGTGCACGGCCTGTGCGTTCAGCGTGAGGAAGGTGCTTTCCGGTCGGATGTTCGAGCCAGCCGAGGTCGAGCAGCTCATCCGCGAGAAGCAGCTGGGACCGTTGCAGGGGTTCCGATCCAAGATCGGGCGTCCTTTCGCCGCGTTGCTCAAGCTGAGCCCGGAGTTCGAGGTGAAGTTCGATTTCGGCGACGAGGGCAAGGATGGCGAGGGCGGGGCGGAATCAGCCCCGGATTTCACGGGCAAGGAGCCCGTCGGCAACTGCCCGAAGTGCCAATCACGCGTGTTCGAGAACGGCGTCAACTACGTCTGCGAGAAGGCGGTGGGGCCGGCGAAGACCTGCGACTTCCGATGTGGTGCGGTCATCCTGATGCAGACCGTGGATCGCGCCCAGATCTCGAAGCTGCTGAGCACCGGGAAGACCGATGTGTTGAAGGGCTTCGTCTCGCGGAAGACGAATCGGAAGTTCGAGGCGTTCCTCGTGGTCAAGGAGGGCAAGGTGAGCTTCGAGTTTCCGCCGCGCGAGAAGAAGGCCGGTGGCAAGAAGGGGGCGTCGGCAGAGCCCGAACAGAAGTTCGACTTCGCCGGGCAAACCTCGATGGGTGCCTGTCCGAAGTGCGGCGGGGCCATCTACGTCGGCGGGGAGAATTACCTCTGCGAAAAGACGCAGGCCGAGGGCAAGAAGTGCACGTTCAAGGTGGGACGTACGATCCTCGGGCAGGCGGTCGATCCGGAGCAGTTCGGCAAGATGCTGGCCAATGGGCGTACCGATCTCCTCAAGGACTTCGTCAGCCGCAGTGGCAAGCAGTTCCAAGCCCACCTGGTCATGAGCGACAAGGGCAAGGTCGAGTTCGAGTTCCCGCAGGAGTAGGCCGGGCCGCGGAACGGGGCGGGGGTCGCAGGGATCACCGCGAGCCGAGTTCCCGTTAACGGGGTGGAGGGCTCAACCGTAACCATGCGGTTGAATGAGGGGACGTTGTTTCACGCAGAGACGCGTAGATCACCGAGGAAGCAGGCGGACGTTTCGCGCCGCCGGGTTCTTGCCCTGCCTACGCCAACGGCGTTGAGCCCCCGAGCCCAGGGTTGGCAGAGGAACGAGGACAACCCTGGGTTTGCTCCCGATGCCCGAACCATCCGCATCGCGGTTGTGGCCAACACCGAGCCCAATGTCGAAGCGCCCTGTTCCCCCACAACATCTGAGCGGAATCCATGCATCAGATATCTCGCGCAGAGGCGCAGAGGCGCTGAGGAAGACAGGGACAGGGAAGTATGGGTGCCGCTGGGTGACTCGATGAGCGTGACTGAAAGGCCCTCGTTCTCCGCGTCTCCGCGTGAACCTATTCCCGTTTTCTACCGCACGGTTGCGTTTTTGGCCCGGAGGGCCGAAAGACAGTATCCCACGGCGTGAGCCGTGGGTCCCATGTCCAGAAGGATCGCCAGCCCCAGCGGGGCGACAGATGGGACTGACCCCATTGCCTTACGTGGGTCATGGTATAGCCAGACAATCAACTCAGTGCCTCGGCATTCCCTGTCTCAGTTCGGTTTGATCAGCTTGCGCACGAGCTTCTCATGTTCCTTCGTGACCATGATCTTGTCGGGATAAATCCAGACAACGAACTCCTCCTTCACGTCGTCCGACTGAAAATAGATGATCCAGTCCTTGGTGGCGTGGCAGAGAACCTTCTGGATCCCAAGAACCAGCCGCGGAAAGGCCTCAACCGCCCTGTCACTCAGCAGAACTACCGTCGTCGAGCGGGCAATCCCCCCTCTGTCAGACAGTGAGTAATCTTCGTCCTTCTCGAAGTCGACCTCGAGAAACTCTTCAATCCGGCCTTGGAGCCACCTCAATTCCGAACTAAGAAGGCCTTCGTTCGTATCTGAGTCGCTCCAATTGAAGGGTTTCTTGGTGTCATAGAGGTCGGGTACTTCGGATCGAGATCATACTCCACGTAGTCAATCAATAGCACGATCGTGTAGATCTCGTCGGGTGAAAGGGCCGATGACAGCGCATATTCGGAGAACTTGTTGGTGATCATACCGTAAGCAAGGCAGGTCCGTGAATGGGCCAGAATGGCAAGTGCGGCAAAAGCGGCAATCACCCGAGCGAGAAGCCCGCGCGTTCCCTGACGACCGAGGCTCCTCCGCGCCCGATCCATTCCGCCGAAGCGTTGCGACTCCATATCCTCACCGAGAGGACGTTGCCGCCCGATTTTGCGCAAGAGCTGTGTCAACGTGTGCCCTCCTGCTTCTGTCCCACGCCGTCCTCCCCGCCAGGATCTTTGGGAACCTCCCATCCAAACCACCGGAACAGGAGGCAGCCGGAAATGAACAAGCCCAGCGAATGTTCGAGGAGGGCGGCTTTCGTGTCGTTGGTGTCCTTCGAGGTTGGTCCGTGGCGAGGGGTTGAACTAAGAAGCGCACAATGGGGTCGATTTGGCTCACGCAAAGGGAGGAAAGGACCAAGAGTGGACGTCATTCCATGCCTGTCTTGGTGTCTTTGCGTCTTGAGCGAAGCGGGCGTGAGGAATCCGTCCAGGGCGGGAGGCGCGCAACGATGTCCGTGGCGGGTCAGAGGTAGGCAGTCATAGATTTCCGTAGAGGGGCTGAGCAGCCATCCATCGCATTCGAAGCGCAATTCCATTTCGAATGGTCCGGATGAGTTGGACTGTCAGCTGGACCACTGCCGGCAGCAGTCGAGGGATGGCCGGCAACTTCTTCCCGACTCCCGAGCCTTGGTCTTGCGATTGAGCAGCGCCTCCACACGCACCCAGGAAAGCCGTGATGAAGGGTCTTCCAACCTCGGCGTGAGAATGAGTTTCAGGCAGCAGGGAGGCACGGGAAGGGGATTCTGTCGCCCCGCTAGGGCTGGGATACCATTCGAGGACGGAACCCAGCGCTCACGCGCTGGGCTATCCTCTGGCGGCCCTCCGGGCCTGGTGCCACGGCTCGTGAGGGCGCGAGGCTGCCGAGGTGCATCGGGATCGGGCCCAGTTCTTCCCTGCGAGTTTTCGATACCGATTCCGATCCCGATACCGACGCGTGCGGCGACGCGTTGCTGGGTGGGTTTCGTCGTCGCCGGGGGCGTGTCGGTCCGGCAGCTTCGTCGGATGGGAACAGTGTCCTTTTGCGGCCATTCTCTCGGGATTGAGGCCAAAGGGTCTCAGGCGAAGGCTCGAGGTGTGGCCAACTCAG
>JBIKWS010000592.1:0-3361 GCA_044356195.1 Cyanophyceae cyanobacterium | reverse complement strand
CTCGACGTGGCCCCCCATGAGCCCGACGACGGCACCGGTATTGTGGCGCTTGGAGAAACCCTCGGATGGGGAGGAGGAACCGTCGTTGAAATAGCCGGGGTCGGCCTCATCGGTTTCCCAGAAGATCATGTCGGTGGGTTGGAACATGCTGGTCTTGTAGGTGCGTCCGATGGCCCCCATGGACCAGTCGAAGGCCTGGTTGCTTTCGATGACGACGCCGCTCATCAGGTAGGAGGTGAACTTGATGGTGCTGTTGCGCCAGGCCGCAGTGTTGGTGCGGTGGGACGGGCAGAGGTACATCTTGCGGCTTTGCAGCATCGGATAGAACAGGCCCTTGGTGGGACCGTCATTGGTGGTGCCGCGGGGGAGTGCCTGGCCGGGCTTGTAAAGCCATCCCGCGGGGAGTTGGTTGTTGGCCGCCCCGCCGGCCCCGCCACAGTTTGGCGGGCTGATGCGATCGTTGTTGTCGCCCGTGTACATGGCGTGGGCGAGGAGGATCTGCTTCTGGTTGTTGATGCACTGGGTCCGCAGGGCCTGCTCCTTCGCCTTTGAAAGCGCCGGCAACAACATGCCCGCGAGGATCGCAATGATCGCGATGACCACCAGCAGTTCGATGAGGGTGAACGCGCGATTCCGATGGAGGGAGGGTTGGGGATTCATGGGAGACGGGAGTTCAGCTCGCAGGCTCAGGAAATAGTGGAACGTCGGCGAGCCTAGGAAGCGGTGGGATGGGGTCAAGCTTTGGGGCGAGGGCGGTGAGGGGAGCTTCAAGTTTCAAGTGTGAAGGAGGATGCCGGACCACTGGCGCCGCATTCCGGAGTCTTCCGTGATCTCTTTCATCACCGACACGACATCATTCACATGGCGGGAGGACAGCGGTCTTGAAACTTGAATCTGAAAACTTCGAACTCCTCCCTCATGATCTGCCCTGTTTTGCAGGACGACGCCTTTGTGGCCGATGTGGACACCGCCCGGACCTCCGGGCCTGGGCCGCACGTGTGGTGGCTGGGGCAGTCGGGGTATCTCGTCCATCTCGCCGGTCGGACGGTGCTCTTCGATCCTTACCTTTCCGATTCCCTCACCCGGAAGTATGCGGAGACCGACAAGCCGCACGTGCGCATGACCGAACGGGTGGTGGCACCCGAACGGTTGACTCGGATCGACCTCGTGACGTCGTCGCACCTCCACACGGACCACCTCGACGCGGAGACGTTGCGACCTGTGGTGGCGGCCAATCCGTCCGTGCACCTCGTGTGTCCGGAGTCGCAACGAGCGCTTTCGCGGGAACGCTCGGGATTGGCGGACGACCGGATCGTGGGGTTGGATGTGGCCTTCGGTGCGGGCGGGGGTGTCGGTGCAATGGCCGTTCCCGAGCGTGCGGACGTGGAAGGCATAAGCGTGGAGGCGGTGCCCGCAGCCCATGAAACCCTGGAGCGCGACCGTCACGGTCGGATGCTGTATCTCGGGTTCATCGTCCGGTGGGGTGGGTGGAGCTTCTATCATTCAGGCGACACCATTCCGTATCCGGGGATGGAGGTGCTGCTCGCTGGACGCGGGATCGATGTGGCGTTCCTGCCGATCAATGGGCGCGCGCCGGAGCGTCGGGTGTCGGGCAATCTGTGGGGGCCGGAAGCGGCGCGACTGGCGAAGGCGATCGGCGCGCGGGTGGTGGTTCCCGGGCATTACGAGATGTTCACGTTCAACACCGCGACGACGGAGGCCTTCGAAGCGGAGTGTCGGGCGTTGGGTCAAACGTATCGGGTGTTGAAGGCGGGCGAACGTTGGGAACCGTGCTGACATTGCTGGTGCTTCCGTCGCTTTACGCCGCGTTCGAATCGGGCGACGCTGACCGCACTTCGGAAGTCCGGGCCTCATGAGGGCCAGGCCCGGGGTCGCGGTCCGTTGTTTCTCGTGGGACGGGAACAACCGGTGACTGTCCTGCCATGCCTTACTCACATCCGCAGTCGATCGATCGTCAGAAGATCTTCCGTCAGGTGCGCCACCTGTTGCCGGGAGCACTGCTGCTCTCCATGACGGCGGGCTTCATCAACGCGGTGGTGCTGGGGTTCTTCCGGACCCCGGTGAGCCACATGACGGGGGCCGTCTCGCACTTCGGCCTCGATCTGGCCCTTGGACGGGAAGCGGACGCGTTCGCGTCGGCGTCGATCATCCTGGGATTTGTGGGTGGGGCGATCCTGGCGGGGATCATCGTCGGGGCGCTCCACCTGGTTCCGGGGCGCCGGTATGGGGTCGCGATGTTGATCGAAGGAGCGCTGCTGAGCGCGGCGACGGCGTTCATCCTCCTGAAGATGCGGTACGGCCTGCCGCTGGTGGCGATGGCCTGCGGATTGCAGAACGCGATGTCGAGCAGCTACTGCGGCCTGGTGATCCGGACCACCCATGTCACTGGGTTGGTCACCGACATCGGCGTGTTGATCGGGCACTGGATCCGGCATCGGCAGGTCGATTTCTGGAAGCTCCGGTTCCTCGGGATGGTGTTCCTCGCGTTTGCACTCGGGGGATTGCTGGGGGCGCTGGCTGATCGTTGGCTTGGGCCATGGAGCCTCGGGTTGCCGGCGTTCGGCATGACTGTCGCCGGCGGCATCTTCTGGTTCATCACCCATCGCGGGGTGGTCGACCTGATGCAGGAGGCGATGCCACCCAGTCCGCCGCGGACGGGTATGTTTCCGGGGGCGTGAGGGATGACGGACATGGTCGAACGGATTGTTCCTGCAGTGCGGCCTTCCTTGGAGGCAGTGCGAGCCCATCGGGCGTGGTTGATCTCGGAACTGAAGGCGATCCGGGATCCGCAGGCGCGGTTCCAATGGGCCGTGGAACGGGCGCGGACCCGGCCGGCCCTCCCGGAGGAGTTGCGCGTGGAGGCCCATCGCGTGCCCGGGTGTCAGGTGCGTTTGTGGTGGGTGAGTGCGGAGGTCGAGGGGCGGCGGTGGTTCGCTTCGGATTCCGACGCTGTCACCCTGAAGGCCCTCACTGGACTCCTGGCCGAGGCCTACAACGGCGAGACGGTCGAGGGGTTGATCGCCGATCCTCCGGTGCTTCTCGAACCTTTGGGCTTGTTGCGGCAGTTGGCGGAAAGCCGCCGGGCCACCGTGCTCCGCGTGGTGGCCGCCATGGTGGACGGATCCATGGAACGGGGCGGTATGGAACGGGACGGCGACGTCCCCGTCGCCATGCGAAGGCCTTCTTCAGATCGGTGAAGACATCGCCTCCGGGCACCGCCTCACGCCGCTTCCCGCAGCATCCCGATGAACTGGCGCATGGCCGGACTGAGCACCTTGCTCTTCTTGTAGATCACCGCGAGCGGACGGTGCAGTTGGGCGTCCACGAACGGAATGGAGCA
>JBIKWS010000591.1:0-3411 GCA_044356195.1 Cyanophyceae cyanobacterium | reverse complement strand
GATCGATGCCGTCCAATTGGAGTTCCACGCAGGTCTTCTCGACCGCCTGCACAAACGCCGCCCGCAAAGCCGGCGTCGTCGACACCTTGCCGAAGTGCTGTGAACGGCCCCAGCCACCCACGGCCAAGTGCAACCGGACCTGCTCCCGCTTTTTGAACACCTGCAGTTCACCCCACGAAACCCCCTTCAACCGCGACAGGTCCAGGCCCCCGTCCGCCGTGGGCTCCGATGAGAACACGATCAGGTCCGTGAGGGCCGATGCCGCATTCGTGTCGAACCCGCCCACACGGTAATCGGGCAGATACCCGACGATCCGAAAGGGTCCTTTGGACGAAGGAGTGGACTCCTGAGCCTGCAATTGATCGAGGACCATGACTCCCACCAGACACAGCACCGCCAGAAACAACGACCGAGCCGCTCCCGACCACGAAATCCTGTCCATAGGACAAACTTTCCGGGCCGGCCGTGACCAACTCAAGTTCGGAGCTTCGTGACAAGGCCTGCCGATACAGGAAGCCGGACTCCAAGACAGGAGCAGAACGATTCAAATCAGACAGGATGACAGGATTGCTAGGTACCACGACGACACCGAAAAGCATCCTGTCCATCCTGCCATCCTGTCGAAAACAGACTCATGACAGGTCTCATTGGCAGTCTTGAGCATCGGCACCCTCGACGTCTTCACCGATCCCCTCGACCAACTCCAGGCCTGAGCCCGGGATAATGCCAGGCGTGTGGTGGATTACTGCGGCCGCGCCACGGCATTCGACCAGTTCTTGTGCCAGGTCAGCGTCCAGAGCTGTTCGTTCTGGATGGGGCTGGCGTGGCCGTCCGCGAAGGTGACATTGATCGCGCCCGGAAGGCGTGAACCGCGCGGGATCGTGCGCGGAACATTGTTCGGACCACTGCCATGACGCGCGATCGTGATCCGGGACATCCCGGCGTTCGCGGCGGAATCGCCTTCGAGAAGGTTCGCCGCAGCACGGTCGCGTTCCTGCGGCCACGCATCCACCCACATGGAATCGCAGAACACCGGCGTTGTCGTCGGGGAGAGGATGTCCCCCTCACTCCGGAACGCGTTCCGGACGCTGGGAAAGAGTCCTGCACCATCCGGCCAATCGCCCGCATACATCCATCCGTTCAGCGCGTAACTGCCGGTCCACCGGGGGATCCGCGTTCCAGGCCGCACATCGGTGCCCCACACCCAGGCCGTCGTGGCCGAGCCCGTGGGTTTCTTGGCGCTGTAGGGAGCAATCGGGCACACCCGGACCGCATCGACGGCGGCGTACAGGTTCACCAGCCCCCGCATCCACAGGTCGCCGCTCAGGGCGTAGGGCATGATCTTGCCGGAGTCGTTCACGTACATGAAGTTCGCCATGCCAATCTGCTTGAGATTGCCCATGCACTTCATGGAATTGGCCTTGGATTTTGCCCGGGCGAGACCCGGCAACAGCATTCCGGCGAGGATCGCGATGATCGCAATCACGACCAGAAGCTCGATCAGCGTGAACCCACCCGCATGCCGGCGCGACTTCATCATGCCCACCCTTCTACCAGCACCGTGCCCGGCTGACCAGAGGGCAACAGGGCCTCGCACGAAACGGGGTGGCGACGTCCTCGTCGCCCTTCCAAAGCCCCTCCCAACGGCGATGAAGACATCGCCTCTCCATCCCAAGGCCGGGGTGGCGACGTCCTCGCCACCCTTTCCCAAAGCCCCTCCCAACGGCGATGAAGACATCGCCTCTCCGCTCCAAGGCCGGGGTGGCGACGTCCTCGCCACCCTCTCCCAAAGCCATCCTCACAACCGCGGTGCCGGCGGAACGATCGGATCCCGATACGGCAGCACGCCTTTCGCCCGGGTCTTCCGCCGCCACAGCTTGTCGCCCGAAGTCAGATAGAGTTCATCGAGATTCTTCCCGCCCAGGCACACGTCCGTCGCCCACATCCCGGACTCCGGCAACCTCAGGATGCCGTTGACCCGCCCCGCCTGATCGCAGATCTGCACGCCCATCGCGGAGGCCACATAGAGCCGACCCAACGTATCGACGCACATCCCGTCCGCCGCTGAACCATGCGGATCATCGGGCTGATGCAGGTGGAAGTACCGCTGCCGGTGGGCCAGCGTGCCGTCATTCTGGATCTGGAAGCTGTAGACCAGCTGCCCGACCATGTCGCTCACCAGCAGCAACGACTGGTCCGGCGTCAGGCAAAGTCCCGCCGGGAACTCCACACCGGAGTCCAACACCGTCACGATCCCCTTCGGATCCAGCAGCTTCACGCCCCGCGTCGTGGGATCCGTGAAATAGATCATCCCGCTCGACGCCACCACGACATCCTTCACACCGGTTTCCGTCGCGATGAACTTCTCCGCCGTGTCGCCCGTGTACTGGACGATGCGGCGTCCCTCCGGTTGCGACGCCACCAGCGAGCCGTCCGCGCGCATCGCCAGTGCCTGGGCTCCCGAAGTCTCCCCGCGCACCGCGCTCACGGCGCCATCGGTGCCCACCCGGTACACCCGGTTGGCCCCGCTGTCCGCGAAGTACACCGTGCCATCCGGAGCAGCGCACAGGCCGCCAGGGAACTGATAACCCTGCCCCAGCAACTGCCAGTCCTCACCCGGCAACAGCACCTGGGCCAACGGACCGTTGGTCGAGTATCCGGTGGACACCGGCGTCGACCAGTCCTTCCACAGCCAGCGCAACGCATCCGGCAGGATCGCCCCACCTTGCTTCCCGTCGTGGGCGCCGGTGCCCCACTCCTTCTTCACCTCGTACCCGGCCCATGTCAGCGCACTGAACATGTCCTGGTTCGCCACCCACCAGTTGCCGCCGTAGATGTTGAGATCGTTGTAGCCATCCTGCAGGAACACCCGCAGCGGCCGCGGCTCGTACTTCCGGACCAACGTCGGGTAATCATTGCCGCCCCGCAGTCCCACGTAGGTCCCGATCGTGCTGAACACACGCCGGAACAGATCCGGACGTTCCCAGGCAGCCGTGAACGCGCAGATGGCTCCGGAACTCGCTCCGCCAATGGCCCGCAGGTTCGGGTCCGGCGCAATCAGGACGCCCTTCTGGGCGACGACATCCGGGAGAAGTTCCTCCTCCACGAACCGTGCGTATCCCCCTCCCAACCCATCGTATTCGTAGCTCCGGTTGAACCGCGGCAACGCATTCGTCCCCCGCAATGACGGCACGATCCCCGGGTTCACGAACACGCCCACCGTCACCGGCATCTCGCCCTTCGCGATGAGGTTGTCGAACACCACCGGCACCCGCCACGTGCCATTTGTTCCCACGTATCCGCCGCCGTCCTGGAAGACCATCAATGCGGCCGGACGACTCCCGTCGTACTGGGCCGGGACGTACACCCAATAGTCACGCACCGTCCCCGGGAACACCGAGTTCGTGGACG
>JBIKWS010000589.1:0-3416 GCA_044356195.1 Cyanophyceae cyanobacterium | reverse complement strand
CCCCGGTTGCAGGTGCAAGGCGGTGCGAAACCGGCTTGGGATGACCAACTGTCCCTTGGTGGAAAGCGTTGCTGTGCTCACAGGATTATGTCTTACCCGTCTTACCTTGAGTCGCAAGGGGCAATTTCAACCCTCAGGGATCGGGGACATCCACTGGCTCACGCAAAGACGCAAAGACGCCAAGAAAGGAAGAGCGGATCCCTGCCTCTTCAGGACTTTGCGTCTTGGCGTCTTGAGCGAAGCGGGCGCGAGAAATCACTCCATCGGATTTGGGGTGGGAGGGGGCGTTTCGGAATTGTTATTGCCGCGGGGAAGGGGAATCCGAGGCAGGCCAAGACACGGTGGGTTGAAATGTAAAATATTTAGACGCGACCCCATTGCGTCCCCCGACCCCATTGCGTCCCCCCCGTTTACCGCGCCATGTAGAAGATGGCGGGTGCGGACGGTGGGAAGGAATCACTGGCCTCCAGCGAGCCGTCCCGGAAGAGGAACGGTGCCACCGGCTCCCATTCGTCGAGGTCGGTCGAACGGTGGAGGATGGCGCCGATCCAGTTGCCCGCTGCGCGGACGCGGACGGGTCCGCCCGGCGAGACGGTGATGTCCGTGAGCGAGAGGACGGTCGTGGATTCGAGGGAAAGGGTGCGCTCGGCGGACCAGGGACCGCCGAGGTGGCCGGCATCGACGGCCTGGACGCTCCAGTAGAGGCGCTTCACGGACGGAGGAATGCGCAGGTTCAGGAAGCGGTTGTGGCCGGCGTTCCCGGGGCGGAGCACGAACCGCCTACCCGATACGGCGTCGGCCAATGGGGACACGATCTCGGATCCACCCGGGGTGATTCCGACCCGGATGTTCCAGGTCAGGGACGGGGTGGGCGTGCGGTCGTCAGCCACGCCGGGTTGCCACTGGAATGCGATGCGCCCTGCCCGCACCGCGGCGCGCAGGCGAAGCGGGTTGGGGGGCGGTTGGTTGGTCGGGCCGGCGAGATTGCGGAAGATCTGAAGACTGGAGGGTTTGCCGTCGCCCGCGGCGACGACGTCGAGTCGGCCATCGCCGTCGGCATCGAACGGGGCCATGGTTGCAATGGCGGGGTGGACGCCATCGAGGAGGTCGATGCGGACTTTCTGGCCGGGAGCCGAGATGATCCGAGCAGGCGAACCCGGGAGCAGGACATCGGCGATGCCATCGCCATCGAAGTCCCCCGTCGAGAGAGCCGGGACGGGGAGTTGGCCGACGCGCGAATTCTCGATGGAAGTTGTGAAGCGGTGGCTGAATGCGCCATTCCCGTCATTCCAGTAGATCCGCAGATCAATCCGTCCGCTCTCGGTCCGTGTGGAGGTGACGATGTCGAGGGTGCCGTCGCCGTCAGTGTCAGCAACGCCGACGCTGAAGAAGGCCTCGATGGCGGCACCGAAACGGTCGAGTTCAGTCCCCGGGCTGAACGTGTCGAAGCTCCCCGAGCCGTTGCCTGGGTACAGGCGGAGGGTGGTCAGTTCCGAAGGAAGGGCGGTGGCCAGCAGCAGGTCTGGCCAGCCATCGCCGTTGAAGTCGGAGGCGTGGACGGAACTGTCGGAACCCAGGATGTTGAACAACTCGTTGACCTGGAAACTGTTGCCATCGGGGCGTACCGAGAACGAGGGTTGTGCGGTGAGGATCAGGTCTTCGATGCCGTCTACGTCGAGATCCGTGACAACCGAATGGCGGATCGGTCGGTTCAGATTGATGGTCGGTGGCAGGTTGGTCGCGGATTCGAGCCCAGCGGGTGATCCGAGAAACAGTCTGTGGCCACTGAACTCGCGGTGGAGGAGCAGGTCGGGGAGGTTGTCGTGGTTCCAATCCATCCACTGGCCGGCTGCGATATCATCCAGGGAGTCCCGGTTTGGGCACGTGGGGCATGGTTCGCCGGCGGACCACTCTAACGGCCCGGTGCCCGACACGTACGATGGGTCTTCGAAGATGGCCCGGCGCACCCATTGGGCATCCATGAAGCCATCGGCTCCAGCATCGGCCACCGCCAGCGCCTGTGTCTCAGGAACCAGTGCGCCGCCGGCCGTGAAGACCGGGCGGAATCGGGGCAGTTGAACAGTCACGGCTGGCCCTTCGCTTCGCCCGAGCGAGTTGCTCACGACCAACCGGGCCTGGATTTGCGTGGCGGTCACCAACGGTACGGGAATGACGGAGGCCAGTTGGGCCGGGGCGCTTCCGGGGACCGGGACGGGGACCGGGAACGAGGGCGTCCGTTGGTCGAACAGCGGCGGGACGCCCAGCTCGAACCAGCCTTCCGTCGCCAGGCCCAGCGCGTTGGCAGATCCCGTCAGTCGGAGGCCGAATCGGTCCAGGCTGGCTGTGGGCTGCAAAACGGGTGAGCGGAGGTGGGCCGTGAAGTTCGCCGTCCGGCTTGAGAAACCGGGGTCGAAGAAGGCGTGCTTGGCGGGAAGGAAGACCGTGTTCGGCGCGCTTGCGACGACCTCCAGATTTCCAAACAGGAGCGGGTCGGACACGGAGTAGCGGCCCTCGGCGTCGGTCGAGGCATTCCACGGCGCATTCTCTCCCCCGATCTGGTCGATGCGGATCTGGACGTTCGGGACCGCGGTTCCCTCGGGTGTGGTGACGCGGCCCGAGACGGTGCTGGCGACGCATCGGCTGCCAACGGCGGCCACGGCGACGAGCAGGACCAGAAGAACGGTGCCAGGATGGCGGAACCCGGCCGGCAAGCGTGGATTGGACGGAAGCGAAGCTGTGGTCATCGGTAAGGCTAGCACGATTGGCGGACGGGTTGGTCCGGGCAAGCCGACGCTCGCAGGGGCGAACCCATACGAGGCCTAGTGGAGAACCGCCCCCTCAGTTGGTGGGAATCTGGGGGGTGCTGGTGGCGTGCGGGAGGCTGGTTCTTGCGCCTCTTTTTTCTTCTTTCGGCAAAACCATGCGGGTGATCGGGGGGCTGCAACCCCTGCCGGGGTTGGTGATCCAAACGAACGTGGACCTGGGGTGCGCTTCGCGACCCCAGGCTATCGGCTGCAACGCCTCCGGCGTTGGAAGGCACCGGCTGGATTCAGCCCCGCCACCTGTTCCAATCCTGGGGGAATCTGTGGAATCGGTGAAATCTGTGGATCGTCCCTCCCCAAAATCCCGCCGCATCAGTGGACGACGTCGACGATGGCCTTGATGACGCCGGTCTCGGGTTTGACCCAGTCGGCGAAGATGTCGGGGACCGCGTCCATGGGGGCGTGGTGGGTGATCCACGGGTTGGTGTCGATGTGGCCCGCGGCGATGTGGTCGATGATGCGGGGGAAGTCGGAGGAACGTGCGTTGCGCGAGGCCATCAGGGTGAGCTCGCGTCGGTGGAGGACCGGGGCGTGCGGGAGTTCGAGGGGCGTCTGCGTGATGCCGACGTAGACGATGCGCGCGCCGTGCGCAGC
>JBIKWS010000590.1:0-3416 GCA_044356195.1 Cyanophyceae cyanobacterium | reverse complement strand
CCGAACTCTGGCGCGTGGCCGAAATCCAGCTTCATGTCCCCACCGCCACGGGCGATGCCGCCGAAGGCCTGGCCCGTATCCGTTTCGCTGAACTCACCAGCGAAGCCCGCCTCCGCATTCCCGCCACCAACGGATTCGGGAACCTGAGCCAGCGTTCCGACGATCCCGCCACGCGCATCAACGGCGGCGACACCGGCTGGCTGACCCAACGCGAGATCCTCCAGCGCTGGCCGCAATTCGCGAACGAAACCAACGCCCCGAGCCTCGGGAGCTTCGTTGGCCCGCTCCGAAACGGAGAGGCGTGGAGCCTCCTGCGCATCACTGGATATCAACCCGGTGGACCGCGTCCCTGGAAGGACGTCCGCGAGAAAGCCATCCACTTCGCCCAACTCGAATCCATCCGCAACGCCGCCCTCGCCCGCCGCACCCAACTCCGCCACAGCCGCCCCCCCACCCTCCGCCTCGACCGCCTCCAAACCGCATCGCCCCCCAACTGACATCCGGACCCTGTTCCGCATGCCCCTTCGGGGCACAAACACGGTACGCCGGAGGCGTTTCAGCCAATAGCCCGGGGTGCGAAGCGACCCCGGGAAACAGCAGATGGGATCACCAACCCTGAAAGGGTTGCAGACATCGGAGATCTTCGCACCGCCTTCGGGGTGCGCCTCATCCCATCCACCAGAACCCCGGGTAGGCGCTACCGCGCCAACCCGGGGCTACCTGCTTCAACACCTCCGGCGTAACGAACCGCCTGGCGACTGGCAACTGGGCTCTCTGGAAACTGGCATCTGGCATCTGGCAACTCCCTGTCCCCTGTCCCCTTGCAAACTTCAAACTTCAAACTCCAAACTCCCCCCCATGCCCCTGCTGCTCGACCGCAAGACGCGGCCGCAATACGACGTCATCGTGGTCGGGTCCGGCGCTGCCGGAGGCCAGACCGCCTACACCCTCGCCCAGGCCGGTGCCAAGGTCCTGCTCCTCGAGGCCGGACGAAACTACGAACCGCCACGCGAGACCCCGATGTTCAACATCAACGGCACAGCCCCCCTCCGCGCCGCGCCAACGCCGGACAAGCACTTCGGATTCTACGACGCCACTGTCGACGGCGGCTGGACGGTTCCCGGCGAACCCTATACCTCGCGCCGCACCGATGATCCCTCCGGCAAGTTCCATGTCGCCCGCGACTGGCAGGCCGTCGGATCCAAGCAGGAATGGCTGTGGTGGCGCCCCCGCATGCTGGGCGGACGCGCGAATCACTGGGGTCGAATCTCCCTCCGCATGGGCCAATACGACTTCAAGCCGAAGACCCGCGACGGCCTCGGGCTCGACTGGCCCTTCGACTACAAGGATCTCGCGCCCTACTACGACAAGGTCGAGGCCCTGATCGGCGTCTACGGCGCGAACCAGACGCCCGAGCTCGAGAACACACCCAACTCCTCCCCCGGCGTCCTCCTCCCGCCGCCCAAGCCCCGCGGATACGAACTGCTGATCCAGAAGCACTGCAAGAAACTGGGCATCCCTGTCATCCCCGCGCACATCGCCATTAAGTCGGCCCACCCGAACTACCAGAAGACCGCCGAACTCCTCCACCCCGACGATCCCAAGGCCCAGAAGGTCTTCACCGACGACGCCAAAAAGCGTCTCCCGTGCTTCTGGTCCACCCCTTGCGGACGCGGCTGCAACATCCGCGCGAACTACCAGCCCACCACCGTCCACATCCCGCCCGCCCTCGCCACCGGCAACCTCGACGTCATCACCGACGCCATGGTCCGCGCCGTGTCCGTCGATGACCGCGGCCGCGCCACCGGCGTCCATTACGTCGACAAACCCACGAAGTCCGACCAGCACGTCAAGGCCCGCGTCGTCGTCCTCGCGGCCTCCGGATGCGAGTCCGCCCGGATCCTCCTCAATTCGAAGAGCGCCCGCTTTCCCAACGGCGTCGCCAATTCCTCCGGCAAGATCGGGCGCTACCTGATGGATACCGTCGGTGCCCAGTTGCAGGGTCAGATTCCCGCCCTCGAAAACCTTCCCGCGTGGAACGATGAAGGGGCCGGCACCGCCATGCACATGTACACCCCGTGGTGGCTGTACAAGGAACAGCTCGCCGGAAAGCTCGGGTTCGCCCGCGGCTACCACATCGAGATGAGCGGCGGACGCCAGATGCCCGGCGTCGGTTCCTTCAACTGGCTCACCGAAGCCAACAAAGGCGCCTACGGCCGCAAGCTCAAGGAGGACGCCCGGCGTTACTACGGATCCGTCATCACCCTCGCCGGACGCGGTGAGATGATCCCCAACGACAAATCGTTCTGTGAGATCGATCCCGACGTGAAGGACCAGTGGGGCATCCCCGTCCTGCGATTCCAGTTCGGCTGGACCGACCACGAGACGCGGCAGGCCGCGCACATGCACCAGACGTTCAAGGACATCATCGAGAACATGGGCGGACGCGTCCTGGGCGCGCCCCCGCAGGCCGACGGTGCCAAGGCCATCTACGCCGGTGGCGCCATCATCCACGAGGTGGGCACCACCTGCATCGGCAGTTCCCCCAAGGATTCCGTCCTCAACTCCTGGTGCCAGTCCTGGGATGTCCCCAACCTCTTCGTCACCGACGGCGGTCCCTTTGTCTCCAACGCCGACAAGAACCCCACGCTCTCCATCATGGCGCTCGCCTGGCGCGCCTCCGATTACCTCCTGGCTGAACTGCGCAAGGGGAACATCTGATCCAACGCCATCGCCCACCACCCACCGCACCCCGCCCATGACTCCCGAAATCTCCCGGCGCGAAGCCCTCCAATGGATCGCCTCCGCCTCGTCCCTCCTCATCGCCCTGCCCGACGCCCACGGCGCCGACACCGCCGCCGCGGCCTCCGCCCCTGGCGGCAAGCCCTACGGCACCGATCCCAACCTCCTCAAGACCTACAAGCCCGGCGACCTCTGGCCCCTCACGCTTTCCGACACCCAACGCCAGACCGTCACCGCGCTCACCGACCTCATCCTCCCCGCCGATGAGCGTTCCCCCGCCGCCAGCGCCGTCGGCGTTCCAGCCTTCATCGACGAATGGGTCAGCGCTCCCTACGCCACCCAGCAGGCCGATCGCCCCGTGATCCTCGAAGGCCTCGCCTGGCTCGACGCCGAAAGCCGCAAACGCTTCCAGTCCGACTTCGCCGCCCTCACCCCGGAGCGCCAATCGCAGATCGCCGACGACATCTGCCACGTCCCCAGCGCCAAGCCCGGATTCGAGGGCCCTGCGAAGTTCTTCCATCTCTTCCGCAACCTCACCCTCGGCGGCTATTACACCTCGCCTGCCGGCATGAAGGACGTCGGCTTCATCGGCAACGTCGCCCGCACCCGCTTCGACGGCCCCCCTCCCGAAGTCCTCGCCAAACTCGGGATCGAGAAGGCGTAGGGGGAGATGC
>JBIKWS010000588.1:0-3427 GCA_044356195.1 Cyanophyceae cyanobacterium | reverse complement strand
TTCCCACGGTTCGTTCGTTCCCGGGATCAGGAGGTTCGACACTGTGAACCCGGTCAATCCGGCCTTCGGACGCGACCCGCGTCCGGTCGCACCCTCATCCCGGATTTCACCGCCCGCGCCGGTCGCCGCACCCGGGAACGGCGAGATCGCCGTCGGATGATTGTGCGTCTCCACCTTCATCAGCGGGTGGATCAACGCCGTTGTCGCCGCGTAGCGCGGGTTGGCCGGATCCGACGCCGCCTGCCAGCACTCGATCTCGCCGCCCTCCATCACCGACGCGTTGTCGCTATACGCGATGACCGTGTGCTGCGGGGCCAGCCGGTGGGTGTTGCGGATCATCTGGAACAGCGAGTGATCCTGCTTCTGCCCGTCGATGACGAACTCCGCGTTGAAGATCTTGTGACGGCAATGCTCGCTGTTCGCCTGCGCGAACATCATGAGCTCGACGTCGGTCGGGTTCCGTTGCAGCGAGCGGAACGCGTTCACGAGGTAATCAATCTCGTCCTCGCTCAGCGCCAGGCCGAACGTGCGGTTCGCCTGTTCCAGCGCCGTGCGGCCATTCCCGAGGACATCGACATGCTCCATCGGCACGCCCTGCTTTTCGTCGAACAACCTAGGAATGTCCCCGCGACCCAGCAGCACGCTCTCCGTCATGCGATCGTGCAACAGCGCCGCGCACGCCCGGAGCTGTTCCATCGAAAGGTCCAGCACCCCCGTGCCCGCGCCCACCAACCGGTACTCGGTCATCCGTTCCACCCGGCGGATGGAGAGGCCGCAGTTGTGCGCGATGTCCGTCGCCTTCGACGCCCACGGCGACACCGTTCCCACGCGTGGTGCAACGATCAGCGCCACCCCGGTCGCCGGACCCGTGTACGGATCCCCGTAGCAGAGCAGTTCGGCAAGCTTCTGACCTTCGTCCGCGGGCAGCGGGGACATCACCAGCACGCAGTGCAGGAACCGCGCGTGAACCCCCGTGATCGACGGGTGGATCTCCCTCAAGCGGGGCAGCAGGGCAGCGGCGCGAAACGACGAAAGGGCGTTGCCGCCTTCCAGATGGATCAGATGCATGTGAGTGGAGAATCGCCCCGCACCAGCGGGACCAACGGAAGGGGGGAGATTGAAGTTTCAAGTTTCAGGTTTCAAGGGGGGCGTGAGGTTCCCCGTGTAGGCGGGCGCATCTTGACACTGCCCCCGTAAGGCACGGGGTGGTGACGTCCTCGTCGCCGTTCCAAAGCCCTTCCCAAGGCGATGAGGAAATCGCCGCCCCGAATCCTTCCCAAAAGGGGGAGTGTGAAGATGCGCCCCCTCGGTATCGGGATCGCTATCGCCATCGGAATCGATCCCCCTCCTCGTCACTCCACCGCGCGTACAAACAGGCACTCGGGAGACTGGCTAATGGCAAATTTCCATTGAAGGCCGGGTGCCCTCACCCGGCGGGGGGTGTCCGATCTTCAAACTTCAATCTCCCCCCTTACTCCCCATTTACGAACTCCTCCCGAAACAACGTCCATTCGGCTTCGTCCATCTCCCAGTCCGAGTAGAGCACCACGCCCTGGTAGTTGTCGGGCAGCGGTGACTTCGACAGGCCGCGATGGATCCCGCGCAACCCGGTCTGGAGGTTTTCGACCTTCGGATCGTGGTAACCGGCGCCCGCATCATCGTACGCCGGAAGGCCCAGGAGCACCGGTTTTCCCGCGCTCCACGCCAGCACCTCCGCCGTCCACGACGCCATCAAGTGCTGGTAGGCCTTCGATGATTGCTGCCCCACGTCGTACATCATCACCGCCATCTGGTCCGATCGTTCAGCGACCGCCCGGAAGAAGGATTCGTCCCAGTGAACCTCTTCCGACGGTTGCCAGCGGGTGGGTGGCGGATAGGCCGCCACGCTCAGGATCCGTCCCGGCGGCATCGCCCGACGCAACTCCTCCAGGAATTTCAGGAAGTCCGGGTCGCCGCTGGTCAGGGGTTCGACATTCACCTGCACACCTGCCAACCGGGGATGCTGTTCCAGGAGAATTCGGACATCCGCGGCGTAGGCGGCCCGCCACTCCGGCCGATGGATGCGTGCACTGGTCCCACGGGGTCCACCGATCCAAGGAATCACCCGGAATCCGGCCGTCGCATCCAGGAACCGTTCCGTGCGCACCGGATCCCACGCCGGCAGGCGCCCCGCGGGATCCGCCGGACACAAGTGCGGGAAGAGGTCGGTGATGTGATGCCGACGCATCCGTTCCACCAGTTGTCGGAGGCTCTCGGGATCCCGGTACCGACCGAACTGGTTGGTCTTGCGATTCTGGAGGAACCACTCATCCGCGCCCATCCAACCGTGAGCCAGCCAGATTCCGTTCCGACCACGATCGTGTCGTCCGTCGCGGACTTCGAGCCCCGGCTGCCACAACACCATCGCCAGACCTACCAGGAGCACAACGAGGAGGCCGACCAGCACCGTTCGCCACGGAGGTTGGAGAAGTCGCGATGCCTTCGAACCCGACGGCGCCAGAGGCTTCTCTGTTGTGGAAGGACGATCCATGCCGCCCCCGGAATGCCCCGGATGAGGAGCCAATGGGAGCCAAATCCCGAGTCCAGAGACAGCATCACGGGGTTTTGGAAGGGATGACGGGTTGACAGGATGACGAGGGTGGAAGCTTGAAGCTCTCCCCGACCCTTGCGGGCGATACGGTCGGTATCGGGATCGCTATCGCCATCGGAATCGATCCCTTTCTCATCACTCCGCCCCCCCGAAGCCAAACGATCCCGATTCCCTCAGGTCTGGAATCTGGCAACTGGGGACTGGCAACTCTCAGCCCCCCCTCATCGCTTGCGGCGGCGCCGAGGTGGGGCGGACTCCATTTCCTTGAGGATCAGTTCGTCGATCTCGCTGTCCAGGAGCTCCGCGAAGCAATCCAGAGCGAACACCTCGGCCAGGACCTGTTCCGGATTCCTGCCCTCGGTGATTTCACGGGCCCACTGCAACCGCTGATCGATCTCCGCGCGGAGGGCCTTCAACGGCACCTTCCGGTCGAACATCTCGAAGCCAAACACGGGATGCGCCAGCACGCTGGCAGGGCCGTACTTGGGATCGGACGGCAGCACCTTGAGTTCCTGTTTCAGTTCCTTGACCTGGGCCGAAAGCATCGCGTTGCAGCGTGCCAACCGTTCCTCATCCATTCCGGCCACCCGGGTCGCATCTCCCCGGACCCACTCGACCTCGACGCGCAGAAGGGTGAGCAAATCGTTGGCCTTGTACGCGAGGGTTACTTCCTTCATCGCAGCCTCCTTCTCCGCCCGCCGCGCCGGATCCTGTTCGAGGTCCGGATGGAGCAACTTCGCCAGATGCCGGTACAGCAGCGTGATCTCCTCCCGCGCGTCGCCGTTGGGTGTCGGCCGTTGCCGGGTGCCGGATGCGGCATCGGCTCCGGTGTCTGCG
>JBIKWS010000586.1:0-3433 GCA_044356195.1 Cyanophyceae cyanobacterium | reverse complement strand
CCCCCACCGCTTCTGACAGCCCGCCGTCCGCGTAGACCCGGGCGCCCAACACCACCGCGACATCCGCCCGACGCCGGTAATCCGATCGGCCCAAGGTGAGGATCTGAAGCAACGGCCAGAGGCACGCGAGGATCATCGTCCACGCGAGCACCACGGGTAACGACGCGCGATGATCCCCATCGCCGGCGCGCCAGATCCGCACCGTCAACCAGAGCAATCCCGATCCCAGCACCAAAGATAGCGGCACCGGAAAACCCATTCGCACGCTGCCGATCACCCAGATCCACCCGACGTTCGCCGCGTTCACCAGCGCGATCGCGGCCGTCAACAGCGTCACGCCCGCGGTCGAAGTCCGCCGAACCTGCCCCATCCGCGGAACCAGCGCGGCAAGCACCCACAGCCATCCCGTGACCACGAGCAAACCGGTCGCCAACACATCCGGTAGCGAACGGATGTCCAGCCAGGCCAGTTCCAGGTTGTCGGCACCGCCAACCATGGACGCCACCACCGCCAGCAAGGCCAACATCCCAAGGAACCCGGCCAGGGCCCGCGTCACCGCATCGCGCAGCTCGTGACTTTCCCCCTGTGTCATCGTCGCCCCCATTTCGACAGATTCCTTCCGATCGGCTCCCCCGATCCCATTCAAGCAAACCAGCGCCGATAACTCGCCAGCGTCTGGGTCATCGCCGCGGCCGCATCCGGACGCGGCCGCACTTCCGCCGAGATCCAGCCGTCATATCCAATCTCCTTCAGGGCCTGGACGACGGGCCCGACGTCCGTATGGCCGAACCCAATCGCGGCGCGGTTTGAGTCCGCGAAATGCACATGGCCCACCAGCGGACCGGCGCGCCGGATCGCAGCGGCCATGTCCGGTTCCTCGATGTTCATGTGGAAGAGGTCGAGCAGCAGCCGGACGTTCTGCGTCCTCAACGTCGGCAGGTACGCGAGGATCTCATCGACCGTGTTGAAGAGGTTCGTTTCGTACCGGTTCAACGGCTCGAACAGCAGCGGAACCCCGAGCGCATGTGCGCGCGGCCCGAGTTGATCCAACTCCACCTTGAGCCACCCCAGCGCTTCCTCACGTGCCACCCCATCCGGCACGCGGCCCTGCATCGACCCGATGATTGCCGGAACCCCGAAGCCACCGGCGAAATCAATGATGGCCGCGATGAAATCCCGGGCGCACATCCGCACATGCGGATCCGGATCCGTCAGCGAGAGCTTCCGTCGAACCCATCCCGCGCCGGTGCCCATCGCCGCCAGTTGCAACCCGTGCTGCTTCAGCAATTCCCTCAGCGCGAAACCATCGAGGTCATCCGCGTGCGGGGGGAAGATTTCCACCCCATCGAAGCCAGCCGCCGCGGCCAACTGGAACGATTCCTCCAGCGTCCCGTGCAGCACGAACGGACCCTGCCTCGCCTCCGGCACCAGACACACCGTTACCGCACATCGCGTCATCGCCCAGACGATGCCGGGAATCCCCCCAAGGGTGCAATCCCGGGCTCGAGTTCACGTGAGACAACCCGCCCATGACTTGACGACTCGGGTCGAAGCATGCAGAGACGAGGGCCAACGACAGTCCTCCATGCTCAACATCCATCACCTCGAACTGTTTTACTACGTCGCCCGCTTCGGGGGCATCATGGAGGCCGTCCGGAACATCCCCTACGGCATCCAGCAACCCGCCGTGTCCGGCCAGATCCTCCAACTCGAATCCGACCTTGGCCTGAAGCTCTTCAACCGCCGCCCGTTCGAACTCACGCCGGCCGGTCGGGAGCTTTTCGAATTCATCCGGCCCTTCTTTGCAAATGTCGAGATCGTGGGGGAAAAGCTCCGTGGCGGAATCACCCAGACGATCCGCATGGCGGCACCGGCCGCGGTCTTGCGCGATCATCTCCCTGAAGTCCTGCAACTCGTGCGCAAGCAGTTCCCGAAGCTGAAGCTGATCCTTCGCGACGCGCACCAACCCACGGTGGAAGCGTGGTTGGAGCGGCAGGAGATCGACTTCGCGGTCACCGTCGTGGAAGGGCGACTTTCGTCCGGACTGAACTCCGAAACCCTGCTGGATCTGCCCGCGGTCTTCCTGGTGCCCGAGAATTCACGGTTTTCCACTTCCGCAGAGATCCTCGACGCGTTGGCCAGCGGCACCGTGGATGGCGAAGGCACCACCCCGGAACCGTTGATCTGCCTGCCTCCCAACGAACCCCTGCCCCGCCAATTCCGGGAGCTTCTCGCCAACCGGGGACTCGAATGGCCACCGTCCATCGAGGTGAACTCGCTCGAACTGATCGACATCTACGTGGCCAATGGATTTGGCATCGGGCTCACCTTCTTCCTGCCGGGAACCAAGAACTCGCCCGGGGTCCGGTGCATCCCGATCACCGAGATGCCTCACTTGAGCATCGGGGCCGTCTGGCGGGGGCAACCGACGGCGCTGATCGAGAGCCTGCTCGCGGCCCTTCGGGCCCGGGCCCGACTCTTCAGTGCGCGCAAGCTGTGACTCGCGGACCCGAGTGGGCGCGAGGTTCGGCGATTTCGGCCTTCAATCCATCTTCCGCACCCTCTACAACCCGCCCGTGCCTTTTCTGGCCCATCTGCTGACCGCGCTCTGCGCTTATCTCTGCGGGTCGATTCCGACCGGATTCCTGGTTGCCCGGGCAAAGGGAGTCGATATCCGCGCCATGGGCTCCGGCAATATCGGAGCCACGAATGTCTTTCGTATCCTTGGGAAGGGTCCGGGAATCTTCGTCCTGCTCGTGGATGCCCTGAAGGGAGCCCTCCCGGTGCTGGTGCTGCCTTCCCTGCTGGGACGCGCCACGGGTCCTGAGGCTGTCCCCTTCGAGATGATCGCTGCCCTGGGGGCGGTGCTCGGCCACAACTTCACCTGCTGGTTGAAATTCAAGGGCGGAAAGGGAATCGCCACCTCCGCCGGCGTCCTCGCGGCGATGGTCCCCATCCCGTTCCTGATCACCCTGGGCGTCTTCCTGGCCGTGCTCGGCATTTTCCGGTACGTGTCGCTTGCCAGCATCCTCGCCGCCGCGGCCCTGCCCTTCGCGGTCGCCTTCATCCCACCCGGGGACCGTCGCCTGATCCTTCTGACCGGGATCCTGTCCACCCTCGCGATCCTTCGCCACAAGGCCAACATCGGTCGCCTTCTCAACGGCACCGAACGACGCCTGGGCCAACCGAAGCCCACGGAAGCCCCGACCCCATGAACGTCACCATAATTGGGGCCGGTGCGTGGGGAACCGCCCTTGCCTTGCTTCTGGACCAGAACCGGCATTCGGTCCGGATCTGGGGCCACAACGCCGCCCATCTCGCCGAAATCGCCCGGGAACGCACTCACGACCGCGCCCTCCCAAACATCCTCCTGCCCGCCAGCCTCCAGTTCGAGCCGGACCTCCAGGCGGCGGTTGCCGAAGCCGATGCCCTG
>JBIKWS010000042.1:0-12027 GCA_044356195.1 Cyanophyceae cyanobacterium | reverse complement strand
CAGGTTCCTAGGTACCCCTTCGGTCCTCCATTCTTCTCGTAGAACCAACGAAAGGCGTCGCCGTAGCTCGCGCTGGATCCCTTGGGAATCAGAACCCATGGTAGCGCGAGCGCAAGGAACGGGACTCCAAAGGCGACCCCGCTGAGGGGTTGTTTCCACCACCTGCCGCACAGCCACGCGAGCCCGATTCCGGCAACAATTCCGACTGCGGCCGATCGGGTGAGGAACAACAGTCCCGAGAGGACCCCCAGGATGAACCACCAACGGTAGGATCCCTTTCCTCCGACCTTTGGAAGCCGTTCCGGTTGCGACCACAGGCAGGCCAGGTTCACCAGCATCAGGAACAGCGGTTCCGCCATGAAGTTCCCCAGCAGGAGATTCCAGGTGAGGCTGCTTCCCAGCAACAGGGCAGAACCTGCCGCTATGATCGGAGGAACATGGCAGGTGACCAACGTCCGGAAGAGCAAGAGGAGACTTACGACGGAAATCAGGGCGGGAATGAGTCGTAGGATCCAGGAGTCCGCAGCGAAGTCCCTTACGGCAAGGAACCCAGGGGCAATCACCGCCGGGAACATTGGAGGATAGGTTCCCAGCGGAGGTTGGCCAACGGCTGTCAGCACACGATATCCACCAGTCTTGGCTATGCTATGCGCTCCCTCGACGTACATATGTCCATCCTGCCCGACCGTTGCACCCCAAGGGGTGAACAGGAAGGCCATGGCCGTCAACACGAGGGTTAATCCGATCCATAGGGCAGGGTGGACCCGGAGCGGTTCTGGGTTCCGGGTGGCCTGAACGGGAGCAGGTTGGGGTGTCATGGGGAGATCAGCGTTCTGGGTTGCGGCATTGGGCGAACGACCGGAATCACGGGGCGATGCGATTGGCCGAAGCGACGAGCGCGGCGAGGTATACGCTCCTTACTGGAACACCCGCCATTGCAGCAATCGAGCGGCAACTCTCATACTCCGGCGCTGCTTGGATTATCTTGTCCCCCATTCGGCCAAGCTTCACCTGGACACTTCCAAACTCGGTCCTGACCACATCCATTTCCCGCTTCAGCTTGCGCCGTTCCACGAGGCTCCTGCGCACCCCGAACGTGGAGGTTTCGAGGAGGCAGAATTCGGTGAATTCGTCCGCCCTCTCCTGGGGGACGATGAGTGTAAAGAGCGTGGCCGGACGCTGCTTCTTCATCTGGATCGGGGTATGGAAGGCATCGAGGGCACCTGAGCGAATTGCCTTTTCAAGCACGGCCCCCAGCAGTTCCGGATTCATGTCATCAATGTTGGCCTCCAGGACCATGACCTGGTCCGACTCCAATCCGGAAGGAACGCATCCTGTTGCTGATTCCCACAGGACCGCTCGGAGTACGTTTGGTCGGGAGCGATGCTCGCGCGTGCCCAGTCCGTATCCTACCCGGGCCCCGGTGACCCCTTCCATCGGCCCGAACGATTCACCGAACTCCGCGAGCAGCGCTGCTCCGGTCGGGGTGACCATTTCGTGGGGTTCCTCGCATTGTGTGATGGCAATGCCCTGCTTTCCCAGAATCTCCAAAGTGGCCGCCGCCGGCAACGGCATGCGACCGTGGGCACACCGGACGAAGCCTGTTCCTTCGATCACCTTGGACGCAGATACGCGGGGTCTGCCGAGCAACTCCAGAGCGACGCAGGCTCCCACGATGTCGACAATGGAATCGACTGCGCCCACCTCGTGGAACTGAACACGGTCGGGCGGGACGCCGTGGATCTTGCCTTCGGCAATGGCGATGCGTTCGAAGACCCTGAGTGAACGGGCCCGGACCCAATCGGACAATCCGCTGCCCTCGATCAGCGCACGGATCTGGGTGTGATCTCGGCCGTGGACGTGGCCGGTGATGCCGTCATCGTGGGAATGGGGATGTGAGTGGGGATGTGCATGGCCGTCGTCGTGGGTGTGGCCTCCAGCATCGGCTTGTCCGCATTGCTCGGCCGCGGTCAGATGCACATCAAACTTCGTTCCACGGATGGCCCCCTTGAGCCGCGGTTCGGCGTGGATGTGGTAGCCTTCGAGCGGTAGCTGCTTCAATTGCCGCTGAAGTTCCTTGGCGGACACGCCGAGATCCAGAAGTGCTCCGACGAACATGTCGCCGGAGATCCCCGCGGACAGGTCCAGATAGAGATGTTTCATCACCTTTCTGAAGGGGAGCCCAATTCCGCTGGGTTGGCGAGTTGGTTGATGGCGTTGGCGGCGTAGGCAGCGCCAAATCCGTTGTCGATGTTCACGACCGTGAGCCCGCTGGCGCAGGAGTTCAGCATTCCCAGCAAAGCCGTCAGCCCACCCATGTGACTGCCATATCCCACGCTGGTGGGCACGCCAATCAACGGGCATCCAAGCAGACCTCCAAGAACCGAGGGTAGCGCGGCTTCCATCCCAGCCACGACGATCACAACCGAAGCGGATTGGAGTTCGGGAAGCCGCTTCAGCAATCGGTGGAGTCCAGCGACCCCGACGTCGTAAACCCTATGAACATTGTTTCCCATGAAGTCCGCGGTGACGGCTGCTTCCTCCGCGACTGGCAGGTCTGTGGTCCCGGCGGCGACGATGCAGATGGTCCCTGGTCTCTTGCGGAGCGGTACCGATTCAACCGTCAGGCAGCGCGCGGTCGCATGGTGAATCGCCAAAGGCAGTCGCCGGCGCAGGGCCGTTGCGTGATCCTCTGAAACCCTTGTAGCCAGGACCCGACCATCCGCCTCGAAAATCCGCTCAGCGATGGCGGTCAACTGATCCGGAGTCTTGCCGGCGCCAAAAATCACTTCCGGAAAGCCCTTCCGCAAAGCTCGATGGGTATCGACCATTGCGAAGCCCAAATCCACGAAGGGTGGGGCTTGGAAAGCGCGAAGAACTTCATCCCGCGGGATTTCGCCGGCGTGGAATCGATCAAGTAAGGAAGCGGCCTCGGTAGGCGTCATGTCGGCTGATTCTAGGCGAATTTTTCGATGAGTGCAGCTTTCAGCTGTGACAAACCCGTTTTGGTGCAGGCTTGGGTTCCAGAGATCAACAGCGATTTCCAGACCTTCCAGCTAAGGTTTCCAGTCCAAGCCAAGGCCGCGCAGCTTTTCCCGAAGGCGACGGACATCCCAGCAGCGCACGACGCGACCTTCCTCGATCACAGCAAGCCACCGACTGTCAGGGCTGAATCGGATCCGGCTGATGGATCCAGCCGTCGGGCTGTGGAGTGTGAGTCGTTCCTCGAATGTTGTGGGTTCCACGAGTCGGACCTCGCGCCGATCCGGCGAGAATGCCAGAAGGCTTCCATCCGGGGAAAACGCAACCGGCCCCGGATAGGCACCCGCAATGCTCAACGGCTCTGAACGCTGTATGGACCAGTCGGAAGTCCTGAAGATTCGGAGTGTGTTCGGTGAAGCGGCAGCCAGGAGTGCACCGCTCGGATTGAAATCCAGCTGCGCGCTGTCATTGGTCACCAACTGACGCACGAAACCGATGTTCTGCCTCCACAAGAGGGCCCCGAATCCTTTGAACGATGCCGTCGCGGACCAACCTCCTTGGGGAGCCACAGCAAGGAACTCCTGAGGCAGTTGCTCCGCAAAAACCAACCTCCTGCTGGGCTGCCGCAGATCGATCGCAAGACTCCGATCGCGTCCTGCTGCCACAATCGCCGTGCCGGCTGCCGCAAGTTGGATGGCCGAAAAGCGGTTTCCAGGATCCCGCGTAATCCGTTCGACTGGCCCCAAGGCCACACCTAGGCCAAGTCCTTCGGTCGTCACGATCGGCCAACGGCATAATTCGTCGCCGCTGAATGCGATGACGGCGTTTCCGGAAGCATCGAAACTCGCACAACGTCCATCCACCAACGGCGCTGTTGCCAGTCGGCGGCCTGATTCTGAATCCCATAAATCCCATCCACGTGTGTCCGCGGTGAGCACGTGCCTGGAGTCCGGACTGAAATCAACGGATCCCACCTGACCTCGGTTGATGGCCAGGGTTCGGAGACCTTCACCCGGTTGGAACTCCCATATTCCGAAGCCCATGTCTTCACGGTGAAAGGCGAGATGAGTGCCGGAGCGATCGAAACCCGAAGCGAGTCCATGGGTTGCGATCATCAACTGACGACCCGTTGCTGCATCCCACAAACGCGAGGTTGCGTCCCAGCCGTGCGAAGCGACCACATCCCCTCCAGGGGAGGCCCGTACCATGCTCACATGCTGGGTGTGGCCAGAGAGTTGGATGGTATTCCCCGAGTCTACCTCCAGAATCTCGATCTCTCCATTTCGGCAGCCGATTGCCAATCGCCGACCCTCCCCAATCCAGCAGACGGCGGAGGGCGCAGAACCCGGGCTGAACTTGCGCACAAGCACAGGAGGCAGCACCGACCAGACTTCGATCCACGATTCTCCCAGAACTGCAATCTTCTTGCCGTCAGGAGAATAGGCCATTCTTGAGACTCGCCTACCAATGCCAGGTTCCACCGGTTCCGCCTCCGGAGTAAGGTCAATCCATCGCGCCCGTCCATCGCGCCCGACATACGCCAGTTGCCTGCCATCCGGCCTTAGCGCAAGCACCCCGGAATCCGCCGAAGCATTGGGGAGTTCCGGGAACATGGGCGAATCTTTCGCCTCCCAGTCCCAGATCCGGAGATCTCCGTTGGAGTGAAGGATTGCGAGCCGCTTTCCTGCCGCATCCCATTCAAGCGTCGCAGGTGGGGCATTTGGCCCTTTGATGAAAGCTAGCCGAATGTGGTCTGCCGCCCGATGTACGGACACCGTCCCGTCCAACGAACCCGCGGCATAAAGGGAAAAGTCTGGTGAGTTCGCGAAGCCAACGGGCGTCCCCTCCCGCCATTGTATTTCCCGCCCGATATCCGGCTGCACCCACGCTCCCACCGCCTCGGTGCGAAGCACGGTTGCCGGCCGTATGAGTGTGGCCGCCCGGACCGCTTCCAGAACCTCGGCCCGGTGGCCTGGTCGCATGCTGTATCTCGCCGCGCGTGCTTGCGCGACGTAAGTGGCCCAAAGCCGGTCTTCAGCCCGGGCATGAGCCGCCTCCGTGAGGTCCCGTTCCGATCGAAGTCGAAGGGCAGCGATCGTCGATACTCCCGCCAGTGCCGTCAGAAGCAGCGCAGAGAAGGCCAGCGAACCCGCCAAGCGTGGCTGACGCCTGCACCAGCGCCATGAACGTTCTGCCCAACCGGCCGGCCGGGTCCGGATCGGAACGTCGTTCACGAAGCGGCGAAGTTCTTCCGCAAGGTCCAAGGCTGTCCGGTACCGGCGCCCCGGAGACTTTTCGAGGCACGTAAGGCAGACCGTTTCCAGATCCCGAGGGATGGCTGGATTCAATCGCCGGATCGAAACGGGTTCCTGATCAATGACAAGTCGAAGTGTTTCGACGGGGGTCGCACTCTGGAACGGAGGGTGGCCCACCAAGAGTTCGTACAGGATCGCACCCAAAGAATAGATGTCCGTGCGTCCGTCCACGGATGATTCCTCCCCTCGGGCCTGCTCCGGGGACATGTAACTGGGCGAACCCATCACCGAACCTGTCTGCGTCAGTTCACTTCCCGCCGCGACGATCTTTGCGAGTCCGAAGTCCAGTACCCGAGGGGCTCCGGCAACATCGACCATGATGTTGGAAGGTTTCAGGTCTCGGTGAAGTACCCCATTCTGGTGCGCATGATGGATGGCCCTCGCTACCCGCTCCACACAACGCGCCGCCTCCATCGGATCAAAGGGATTTTGCCTGACCAGTTCGGAAAGACTTCGCCCCTCGACAAATTCCATGGCGAACCACGGAGTTCCCTCAAACTCGCCCACCTCATATACGGTGACGAGGTCCGGGTGTCGCAGACGGGCGACGGCCATCGCTTCACGAAAGAAGCGCTCCCGTTCGTGCTCCCGCGCCGAGCGCGAAGCACGAATCATCTTGAGGGCCACCCATCGATTCAGGCTCAGCTGGCGCGCTCGATAAACCACACCCATTCCACCCTCCCCGATGCGGTGGAGAAGCTCGTAGTCGTCAGCCCACCGTTTTCCAACTGGCTCCTCCTGGATCGAGTGCTCCAGTTGCGTGGAGTCGAGACCCTCTGCGTCTTCCGACAGTACCAACTCCAGCGCGCATGCAGGACAATTCCCATCCCGGGGGCGAAGGCATCCGCATCGTTCGCAGGTGACCGACGGTGAAGGCATTTCCAGCAGTCTCCTCGCTGGACCGCCCAGTGTGCAAGGGCAAGGGGGGAGTGGGCTGTGAACGCCGCAGTTGACCTCCCAAAAAGGTACGAAGCCCGGACTTGCGTCCGGGCTTCGCGGTCTTTTTGGGTCTGATCGCCGTGTTGCCCTTCCAGGCTGTCCTACATGACATCGATGGGGGTATGAGCCGCCCGGTACCGGAGGCGTACGTGCCTGGCGAGGAAAGAGGAGTGAACCTCGCCTGATTTCTGGAACTGGGGGGGACATCCAGAATCAGCACCCGCGGCTGTTGGCAGACCGATCCGTGGCAGTCGCAATGCCGACAGATCGATTTGCGGGGTTTGATTCGATGCGTGCATGTAGTCGGAAGCCCGAAGGCGCTGTTTGTGTAGGGTGAATCCCGACAGTTGTGCAAGATCGAAGTGCAAATGTCCGGGGAAAGCTGACAGCTGACTGGTTGGAAATGAGCCTTGCGGCGTCGTGCACCCATCCGTCAGCTTCTGGGCGCCCGATTTCGAACATCTGAAAGCAGGGTACCTTCCGCTTTGTGAAAGTCTTCACTGGGAATTCCAACCCGGCCCTCGCCCAGGCCATTTGCGAGTCGATCAACATGCCGCTGGCACGATCGACTGTTCGGCCGTTTCCAAACGGCGAAACATTCGTCAAGATCGACGAAAATGTCCGGGGACAGGACGTTTTTGTGGTTCAGTCCACCAGCCCGCCCGCAAATCAGCATCTCATGGAAATGTTCATCATGATCGATGCTCTGCGTCGGGCGAGCGCGTCTCGGATTACAGCAGTACTTCCTTTCTATGGATACGCGCGCCAGGACCGAAAGGATCAGCCGCGGGTACCCATCACTGCCAAGTTGGTGGCGAATCTCATCGTGGCTTCCGGAGCCCATCGCGTATTGACCATGGATCTTCACGCGCAACAGATCCAAGGGTTCTTCGACATTCCCGTGGATCATCTGTACGCAGCTCCGGTCATTTTTGACTATTTGAAGAAGCTGGCGCTTCCAAATCTTGTCGTCGTCAGCCCGGACCTTGGTGGCCTGAAGATGGCCGCAGCCTACGCGCAGACCTTGGGCACCGAGTTGGCTATTGTTGCCAAACGCCGGAAAAGCCCGACGGAGACAGAGGCCATCTCTGTCATCGGCGATATCGATGGTCGCAATGTTTTGCTCGTCGACGACCTGACAGAGACGGCCGGCACCTTGGTCAATGCGGCTGCGCTGCTCAAGAGTCGGGGTGCACACCAGATCCGCGCCTGCGTGTCGCATGCGCTCATCAACGAGTTGGGCGCCGAGAGATTGAGGAAATCCGCGATTGACGAACTGATAACGACCGATACTGTCGCCCGCTCTGCGGTCGAAGGTGTGAATGTTACCACTCTTTCGGTTGCTGGCTTGCTGGGCGAAGCGATCAAGCGGATTCATAGCAATTCGTCGGTCACATCGCTCTTTGAGTTCAAGGGTTGATCCTGCGGATGGTCTGCAGGGTCGGCAGATACGACTTCGAAATGAAAAGTTTGGCATTGAGCGCTTTCGCGCGCACTCAAAAGCGCCGCAAGGGCGCACGTCAGGTTCGGTCAACAGGCCGGATCCCCGCAAACATCTACGGCAAGACAGCGGCTGCCCAAAATCTGGAAGTGGATTCCAAGGAATTTGGTCTGCTTGTGGGCAAGGCCCACTCCGAGATCATCTTGGTCGACTTGACCATCGCAGGGGATCCCCGCCCCTCCCGCCTGGCTTTGGTTCAGGACGTCCAGCATCACCCCCTCGATGGACATTTCCTTCACGTCGACTTCCACGAAGTCCAACCGGACGAGAAGGTCACCATCAAGGTTCCTGTCGAGACCACCGGCGAGTGCGCTGGAGTCAAGGCGGGTGGTACTCTCGAGCATGTGCTTCTCAAGCTTCGGGTGCGTGCCTTGCCCAAGGATCTTCCTGAGAACATTCTCGTCGATGTGACCTCCCTGGAGGTCAGCAAGAGCATCCATCTGGGTGACATCGTCCCTCCTTCCGGTGTTGAGATCCTTGGCAACAAGGAAGTCACGGTTCTGGCCTGTGCCGCGCCCGTGACCGCCGAGGCCGAAGCCGCACCTGCTGCCGGAGCCGAAGCCTCCAAACAGCCCGAGATGATCAAGGAGAAGAAGGGCGAGGACGCTCCCAAGGCCGATGACAAGAAGGCCGGGGACAAGAAGAAGTAAGCGGTACCGCAGTCTTGTTGGACGGTGCTTCCGCTCTTGGGGGTGGCGAGGCTTGCATGAAAAGGCGACTTTTAATTGCCGGCCTCGGTAACCCTGGACGGGAATACGTGTATACAAGACATAATGCCGGATTCATGCTGGCAGACCGCTTGGCGAGCCGATGGGGTTTTGCATGGCGGGCGGAGAAAAAGTTCTTTGCAGAGGTTGCAGAAGGCGTTGCGGTGGGTCAGAGCGTCGTGCTCTGCAAGCCGCAGACCTACATGAACAACAGTGGGGAGGCGATTGGAGCCGTCATTGGGTTTCACCGCATCCCTGCTTCGGATGTTCTCGTGGTTGTTGATGACGCTGACTTGTCCTTGGGCTCCATGCGAATGAGGCCAGAGGGTGGGGCGGGTGGCCATCATGGTCTGGAGTCGGTCGAGTCCCATATCGGGTCAAAGGCTTATGCCCGAGTCCGATTGGGGGTTGCCCGTCCCGATCAAGGGGTCCGTGATATCGCAAATCACGTCCTCGGGCGCTTCACCGCAACCGAACTGGATATTTGGGAAATGGTGCTGAACCGGGCTGTCGATCAAGCGGAAGCTTGGCTTGGGTCTGGAGTGGCAAAGGCGATGAATCTTTACAATGGGTCGGTGGTTAAGTAGCCGACCAAAAACTGGAGAATGCTGTGAAACGGTACGAAGGACTGTTCATTTTGAACCTGGCGGGTAAGGAAGAGGGCCTGAAAGAGGCAGTTGACCGAGTGGCTGCCGAGATTTCGGCGGTTGGCGGCAAGGTTGAAACCATCCAGAAGATGGATAAGAAGGCGTTCGCGCGGGTGGCAGACCGCCGGATCAACTCGGGGCATTACGTGAATGTGATCTTTGAGGCAAAGCCTTCCGCGATCCTCGATCTTCAGAAGCGCATCCAGCATTCCGAAGAAATTTTCCGCGCTTTGTTCACGGAGGCTTCGGACACGCCCGCCGTGGTGGTTCCCGTGGAAGCCTGAACGGACTCACGACTGATCCCCACCTGCGATGTCAAACTTCAACAAGGTCTACCTGATGGGGAACCTGACTCGGGACCCCGAGCTTCGGTATACCCCCAAGGGGCAGGCGGTGGTGAAGCTTGGTTTGGCAGTGAACCGACGTTACACGACCGAATCGGGCGAGGCCCGCGAGGAAGTAACATTTGTCGACATCGATGCGTGGGGAAAACAGGCTGAGGTCATCTCGCAGTACTGCAAGAAAGGGCGGCCTCTGTTTGTCGAAGGCCGTTTGCGTCTGGACCAATGGGACGACAAGACCACGGGCCAGAAGCGGTCGGCTTTGAAGGTGCAGCTCGAGAACTTTCAGTTCATCGGAGGACCCCCAACGGGCGAGGGTGGTTCTCCTTCATCAGCCCCAGTCTCGAGGCCGGTGAGCCGTCCCGCCCCCCAAACCCGCAGTCCAGACCCCGCCCCGGCTCCGTCGGATGGCGAGGCTCCGCCCTCGGATGATGATGATGTGCCGTTCTGAATGCAGAGTTGTGAGTCCCAGGAAAAACTGGGAACAGGACAAGTTGAGATTTAATCAGTTTAGCAATTAACACCCCTTTTTATGGCGAAGACAGAAGTGATCTTGGTTCAAAATGTGGTCGGTCTTGGTGGCGAGTCGGATCAGGTGAAGGTTTCTGCGGGCTATGCCCGGAACTACCTCGTTCCTCAGGGGCTGGCCATCTCACTGAATGGCGCCAACAAGCGTCGGTTGGAAGCGCTGCGCCAACGCCGCGCGGAGCGCGAGGCTCATGAGCTCAACACGATGTCTGAACTCGGTCGCAGCCTCTCGAAGGTGACGATCACCCTTCCGGTCAAGACTGGTGACGATGGGAAGATGTTCGGCAGCGTGACCTCGGGTACGATTGCTGACGCTCTCCGCACCCAGTTGGAGGTCTCCCTCGACAAGCGGAAGATCCATCTCGAGAAGGCGATCCATGCTCTGGGCGAGCATGAAGTCGAACTTCGCCTGCACCCTGAAGTGCGTGCGAATCTCAAGGTCGTGGTCGTCAGCGCCAATCCGAAACCTGAGGTCGTGGCTGAAGCGGCTCCGGAGCCTGCCAAAGCTGAGAAGCGCTCCGCCCGGAACGCCATCAACCGCAAGGGTGGTGCGGCTGAGGTTTCCAAGTAAGCGCGGTTTCCACAGACCGTCACGCAGACCCGGATTAAACCTCCGGGTCTTTTTTTTCATCGGATCGCCAAAGCGGTCCAATGGCGGTGACGGGGGAAGTTTCGATGGGCTCCGGATGGATTGTGAAGAACCTCCAACAACCCGGGCTTCCCACAACGCTCACACCGTTCATTTTGGTCGCATGGCCGACGAGTTTCCTGAAGCGGATGGTTTTAGCGCGGATATGACGCCTGTTGCCGTTGAGGCAATGATGCCCGCGCGGCGGGAGGGGCCGAATCTGCGCAAGGGGGGCAAGAAGAAGCCCGCCGTGGACCTCTCGCGTCTTGATCGTTTGCCTCCACATTCGTTGGAGGCGGAGCAGGGGGTTCTCGGATGTGCGTTGCTGGCTCCGAACGATTGTATTGGGCAATGTGTGGAGAGACTGAAATCGGGTCCTGAAGTGTTTTATGACCTGCGCCATCAGACTCTCTACGAACTGCTTGTGGGAATGTACGATCGCAAGGATGCGATTGACCTGATCACCCTCGGACAAAAGCTGAAGGACAACGGACAGCTCGATGGGGTTGGAGGTCTGGCTTACCTGTCCCAGTTGATGGATGCGGTTCCGAGCGCCGCCAACCTGTCCTTCTACCTTGATATCGTTCGGGAGAAATTCGTCCTTCGTCGCATTTTGGCGACCTGCACGGAGGTCCTGGGAAGAGTCCACGGGCACGAGGGGACCGTTGATTCCCTGCTTGATGAGGTGGAGCGTGACATTCTGAAGATCAGCGAAGATCGGGAAGAGATTGGAAACCGATCCATGAAGGAGCTGGTCCGGAGTGCGGTGGACATGATCCAGGAGTATCACCAGCGAAAGGGGGGGCTCACTGGACTTCCCACGGGATTCGCTGACTTTGACAAGATGACCAGCGGGCTCCAGCCGGCGGACATGGTTGTGATCGCCGCGCGTCCGTCCATGGGCAAGACGTCGTTGGCCATGAATATTGCCGAACACGTGGCCGTGGAAGTGGGGCAACCTGTGGCAGTTTTCAGCCTCGAAATGACCTCGGAATCGTTGGTCATGCGTATGCTGACCTCGCTGGCCAGAGTGAATGGCCGAATGATCCGCGATGGGTTTCTATCCGAAGGAGACTTCCGTCGATTGACCGCTGCTGCGTCAAAACTCAGCCGTGCTCCGATCCATATCGATGACACTCCTGGACTCTCGATCCTGCAGCTTCGGGCACGCGCCCGCCGGATGTGGCAGCAGCACGGGATCAAGCTGATCGTCATCGATTACCTCCAGTTGCTGCAGTCCACCTCCAAAAAGGCGGCGGACTCGCGTCAGCAGGAAGTGGCCGAGCTCTCCAACGGCGTGAAGGCACTCGCAAAGGAACTGAAAGTGCCCGTCATCGTGTTGTGTCAGTTGAACCGCGACCTTGAGAAGGACAAGGACCGCAAGCCCAAGCTTTCCGATCTTCGTGAATCCGGTGCCATCGAGCAGGATGCCGACCTGG
>JBIKWS010000585.1:0-3438 GCA_044356195.1 Cyanophyceae cyanobacterium | reverse complement strand
GCCTGTGCGGAGAAGTCCACTCCTGTCATCGATTTTGGCATTCCGATGCGATGCAGGAATGCGGCTCCACCCCCGCGGCCGCAACCCACCTCCAGCACCTCTTTATCCTGAAGGGAGTGCCCCGAGCTTGTCGCGTGATAGAGTTGGAGTCCGTAGCGCTCACTTTGTTCGCCGGGATCCAGCGCCAAGCTCTCGGGTACCGGGAGAGCGCAGTAGCCATAATTCATCGTCTGCCATTCCGGAATGTCGAAACGGCGGGCCAGGAACTGATACCAGCGACGCCAGATCAGCCGCTTGAGTACGGGAAACCGGCAAAGGAGTTCAAAGATGCTCGTCAGCACGCCGCTTTTTGGACCCAGCGCCTGACGAAGCGAAGACAATTGCCGCGGAGAACGTCGCGCGTCCCGCCGCAAGGATTCTGTCATGTCGGAGTCACGAGGGAACTTCCTTGCCGGGGGATCTTTCTTTGCCTGACGGGTGGTCGGGGGCGTATAACGGGGCTTCGCAGATTATGCCGCAACGTCCTGTTCCATCCGTCAGTCCTGTCCGCCATGCGTTCCGCAAGCTCATGGCCGCGAACCGATCCGAGATCGCGATCCGCATCTTTCGAGCCGCCAACGAGCTGAGGATTCCCACGGTGGCGGTGTTTGCCCAGGAGGACCGCTTCTGCATGCACCGCTTCAAGGCGGACGAGGCGTATCTGGTTGGACAGGGGAAAGGCCCTGTGGCGGCGTACCTCGACATTGAAAGCATCGTCGCGCTGGCCAAGGCGCGGGGCGTTGACGCGATCCATCCTGGGTACGGGTTCCTCTCGGAGAACGCGGCGTTCGCGCGTGCGTGCCAGGCGGCTGGAATTGCGTTCGTCGGTCCGCGTCCGGAATTGCTCGAAATGATGGGCGACAAGACGGCGGCGCGGGCGCTGGCGAAACGGATCAATGTTCCGGTGCTTCCCGGAACCGAAGAGCCCATCGAGGACCGGGTGGAGGCATTGAAGGTGGCCAAGGCCATCGGGTTTCCACTGATCATCAAGGCGGCGTTCGGTGGAGGTGGGCGTGGCATGCGGGTGGTCCAGAAGGCATCGGACCTGTCCGGGTTGCTGGATGAGGCGCAGGCGGAAGCGGGGCGGGCGTTCGGGAATCCGGCCGTGTTCCTCGAGAAGTACATTCCGCGCGCCAAGCACATCGAGGTGCAGGTGCTCGGGGACCAGCATGGAAACGTCATTCATCTGTACGAGCGCGACTGTTCCGTGCAACGGCGTCACCAGAAGGTGGTCGAGGTGGCACCGAGCTACGGATTGCCTCCGGGGGTGATCCAGGAATTGTGCGATGCGGCGGCGCGGATGGCCCGGGAGGTCCGGTACGACAACGCCGGGACCATCGAGTTCCTCTACGATCTGGACCGGCACGAGTGGTTCTTCATCGAGATGAACCCGCGCATCCAGGTGGAGCATACGGTGACCGAGGTTGTCACGGGTCTCGATCTGGTGCGTGCGCAGATCCTGATCGCGCAGGGCCACGCGCTGCATTCCCCGGAGGTCGGGATGCCCACGCAGGACAAGGTTCCGTGCAACGGGTACGCCATCCAGTGCCGGGTCACGACCGAGGATCCGGAGAACAAGTTCATGCCGGATTACGGGCGCCTGCTGGCCTATCGATCGCCGGGCGGGTTCGGCATCCGGCTGGACGGTGGGATGGGTTACTCGGGTGCGGTGATCACGCCGTTCTACGACTCGATGCTGGTGAAGGTGATTGCGAGCGGGCAGACGTACCACGTTGCCTGCGACCGGATGCACCGGGCGCTTTCCGAGTTCCGGATCCGGGGCGTGAAGACGAACATTCCGTTCCTCGAGAATGTGATCGGGAACGGTGTGTTCCGGGATGGCCAGGCCACGACGACGCTGATCGACACCACGCCGGAGTTGTTCACGTTCAAGCCGAAGAAGGATCGCGCCACCAAGCTGCTCAACTTCCTCGGCAATGTCGTCGTGAACGGCAATCCACACGCGAAGGGATACAAGCCGACGAAGCTGTTTGATGCGCCAGTGGTGCCCAAGGTGGATCTCTTGACGCCGATGCCGAAGGGCACGCGGGACCTTTTGCTGGAGTTGGGGCCGCGTGGGTTTGCTGCGTGGGTGGACAAGCAGAAGCGGTTGCTGGTCACCGACACGACGTTCCGGGATGCGCACCAGTCGTTGATGGCCACGCGGGTTCGGACCTACGACATGCTGGCCTGCGCGGATTCGCTGGCGCGCCGGTTGGGCGATGCCCGGACCGGCCTTTTCTCCCTGGAGATGTGGGGCGGCGCAACCTTCGACACCGCCATGCGGTTCCTGAGCGAGGATCCCTGGGAACGGTTGCGGTTGCTGCGCGCGAAGATCCCGAACATCTGCTTCCAGATGCTCTTCCGCGGATCCAACGCGGTCGGGTACTCGAACTATCCGGACAACGTTGTTGCCGGATTCGTGAAGCACGCGGCGGCGGCCGGCATGGACATCTTCCGGATTTTCGATTCCCTCAACTATCTGCCGAACCTCCGGGTCGCGATGGAATCGGTTCAGGGCACCCACGCGATCTGCGAGGCAGCGGTGTGCTACACCGGCGATATCCTCGATCCGAAGCGCGACAAGTATCCGCTGCAGTATTACGTCCGGTTGGCGAAGGAACTGGAGCGCATGGGGGCGCATTTCCTGGCGATCAAGGACATGGCGGGCCTGTGCCGGCCGTTCGCCGCGCGCAAGCTGGTGAAGGCGTTGAAGGACGAGATCGGTATTCCGGTGCACTTCCACACGCACGACACCGCGGGGGTTCAGGCCTCGTCGATCCTGCAGGCGTCGGAGGCTGGCGTGGACATCGTGGATCTGGCGATGGCGTCGATGTCCGGAAGCACCTCGCAGCCGAATCTGAACTCGGTGGCGGCCGCGCTGCAGAACGCTCCGCGCGACACGAAGCTCGATGTCGAGACGCTCAACGAGTTCTCTGATTACTGGGAGAAGGTTCGCGAGATTTACGCGCCCTTCGATACCGCGCCGAAGACGGGGTCTGCCGAGGTCTATCTCCACGAGATGCCCGGTGGACAGTACACGAACCTCAAGGAACAGGCGGCGAGCATGGGGGTTTCCAGCCGCTGGCCGGAGATCGCCCGGATCTATGCCGAGGTGAACCAACTGTTCGGCGACATCGTCAAGGTTACGCCTTCCTCGAAGGTGGTCGGTGACATGGCCCTCTTCCTTTTCAGCCGCGGCATCAAGCCGGCGGATGTCCTCAACCTGGAGCCTGGCGTCACACCGTTTCCGGAATCGGTTGTGGACATGCTTTCGGGTGGACTCGGATGGCCCGAGGGAGGTTGGCCGGAGGGAGTGTCGCGTGTCGTGCTGGGCGAGAAGCGGTTTGCGGAGTCACGTCTCAATTACCATCGGGGTTTTGTGTAGGGTGTATCTGT
>JBIKWS010000584.1:0-3439 GCA_044356195.1 Cyanophyceae cyanobacterium | reverse complement strand
CAACCCAGCATGGTCTTCAGACCTCGGGCCCGGGCGGCTTGAAGGGCTTCGAGTCCGCGCGTGACGCCGCCCGTCTTCACCAGCTTCACGTTGATGCCGTGGACACACTCCGCGCAGCGATCCACGTCGGCAGACGACTGGTACAATTCATCGCCGATGAGGGGCAGCGGGGACCGTTCCTTGAGCCATGCCCACTCGGACGTGGGCAACTCGGGCGGCATGGGTTGTTCGACGAACTCGACCTTCCCGTCGGCAGCCAACCACTCGATGTTGCGCAGGGCTTCCTCCTTGGTCTTCCAACCCGCGTTCGCATCGACGCGGATCCACCGATCCTTGGCCGCACCACGCACGGCGGCGAAGTTTTCGCGGTCTCCGGGACTGCCGAGCTTCATCTTGAGCACCGGGTATTCGGCGGCCTCGGAAGTCTTGCGGGCCATGACCTCCGGTGTGTCGATGCCGATGGTGAACGAGGAAAGGTGGCGACCTTCGGTAAATGGCCCGAGCCCGAGATACTCGCACAACGGCTTTCCGGCGGCCTTTGCAGCGCCATCCAGGAGGGCGATGTTGAGGGCGCATTTGGCCGGGTAGCGCCCGGGAGCCAACCCCTCGACATAGGCCATGCTGCCGGCAACGTCGTCAAAGCTGAGCCGTGACGGATCCACCCGGGCGAGGAACTCCGTCACGGTCTCATGTGTTTCCTGATACTGGCTGGAGGGGGATGCCTCCCCTACCCCGCTGCGGCCTCCGGCATCCGTCAACTCGACGAAGACCACGGGATACACGCTCTTTCCACCGCCACGTCCAAGATCCGTGGCGATGGCCCAATGGTGCCGCAGGGCGAGGTCAAACCGACGAAAGCCAATCTGCATGCACCCGAACCTAACTGGTCCGGGTGGTGCGAGGCCAGAGCGGAGGGGGTGGACTCAATCCTCGTCATCCATGTCCGTCAGCGAGTCTTCGCTTTCGTTTTCCGCTTCATCATTCCCTTCGACTTCCTCGATCCGCACCCGCAGGAGGCGCTTGACCACGGAATTTCCGACGCGGTTGCCGGACGAGAGGCCGAAGAGGTTTCCGCTCATGAAGTGGATGCCGCCATAGATGCGGCTCATGCCGCTTTCCGCCGCGGCGGCGCTGAAGCTCGGATAGCTGCGCAGGACGCCAGGCACATCATCCGATTCGGCCGTAAAGGCAATTTCATCCGTGCCGAAGAAACCCTTCAGGACCGCGGCGGCGGCCCCGCTGAAGGTCGAATGGCCGGAGGTGTACTCGGGGAACGGAGGCGTCACCAACAAGGGGGTCCAGGTCGGATCCGCCACAGTCGAGGGATTGCCGTCGGTATCGGCCTCGCGGATGGCGGTCACAGGGCGCCAGTAGTTGTACTCGTACTTCGCCTTCCACGACACCATGGCCGCATCGGCCATGGCCATGTTGAGGAGGGCGAGCAACCGGGCTTCTTCGCCCACGGTCAGGCCGGTCTGGGCGACGATCACCCGGGCGATCTGGTTCCAGTGCCCGGGAGGGGTCGCCGTGCCGGCGCCATTGGCCCAGAAGCGGGCGATCTCTGTCTGGTCCGCCGTCCGCGTCGTGCTGGTGGACGACCCGATGGACTGAACCTCGGCGACCTCCGCGGCGTACTTGGCCGTATGCAGCGCGGGTGGGGCTTTGGGGACGAAGGTTTCGATCGGCCGAACTCCAAACGGTGCCACATCCCCCCATTGCGGCAGGAGGGCGGGAGCGAAGGCCGGCGGGGTTGGACGCCAGAATCCGGGACCTGTCCCGGGGATGTAGGTCACGACTGCCGTGGAACCATCGTTGACACGGGCAGCAAGGAGGGCGGCGGCGACGTTCTGCCCCCAGGCGATGCCGCGTGTCCGGGAAGGCCCAATCGGAATCGGGCCCAACTGGGCTGCCTGTTCATCGGCAAACTGGGTGGCGCGGGTCGGGAAGAGGTTGACCAGCACATCGTGGGCTGCCGCGGCGACGGCGGCGGCGGTGGATGTGTTCTCGTTGGGCCGGCCCTCCGTCACCATGTATTGGCGATAATCACGGGTGATCCCGTTGTGGGCGTCATGGATGGCTGCGTGGAGGATGGCCAACGCCCGGGAGGCCCGGGGTGGCGGCGTGGCGGTGGCGCGGATGGCGTCCAGTGCTTGTTCGTTCCAGGCAGCGACGGGACTTCCCGTGACGGGAAGGGCTGCGTGGAGGGTGGGTATGAGAAGCGTTGCCGCCAGCAAGGCAGCAAACGTCCGACGATTGAGGATGGGGATCATGGTTCTCCTTGATTGCCCGGACTGAGGCAAGAAGCGCGCGTCCAAGCGGCACGCCTTCTATCGGAAAAAGCATTACACGCAAGGCGACATGTGGCGGGACGGCCCACAGCGGTGGCCAACCGAAAGGCGTCAGGGATCCGTCGGTGCCGTCAACGGCTGCTCCGATCACTTCGGCAACTGCCAGATGTCGGCCTCCAAGCGCCCCTTCACGGGACTGCCTTCCTCCATTCCGGCGGCGTCGAAATGCAACGTTCCGGACAGAAGTCCCGCACCACCGCCGTTGTCGGCCGGCATGCCTCCGAAGAAGAAGCCCTGATTGGCGAAGTAATCGACCTTCAGGGTGCGGCCCGGGAGGAATTCCTCCTTCCAGACCTGCACGGACGGGACCAGAAAGGAGGCGATGCCGTGCATGCCCAGGATGCTGAGGGCCACCTTGTTGGTCTGCTGAAGATCAAAGCCGGACGAAACCGAAACTCCCGCGCGATTGAACGGGCGAGGCTTTCCGTCCAGTTGCAGTTCCAACCGCACCGTGCCGTTGGTGAACCAGTCCACCGGCAGCCGCCTCTGGAAGGTGGTTTCGAAGTCCGCCGTGACGTGTCCCCATTTGCGGGCCAGGGGGGTTGCCCGCTCCGGTGCGCGCCACTTCGGCGCGGGACCGGCGAGATCCCTGCGCAGGGCCGCCCTGCGCCTGCGAAAGAACTCCCGGGTCCGCTGAACCACCGCCTTGCGGCCCGTGATCCCGGGCAATCCGTTCGTCGAGATGAGTCCGTCGAGCCGGTCGATCTCAGCGAGCCAACGCTCCTCGCTCCAGACTGCGTCCAGGGTCTTGCGCAGCTGGTCCCGGTAACGTTCGCGCCATTCGGGATCGTCGTACAATCGTCGGGCTAGCAGTCCCGTCGCCCGCACGGAAGCCGGGGCGGAACGCGGGGTGAAGGGATTGGGTGAACCCAGGCATTGATCCGCCCCCCAGGGGATGAAGACCAGACGGCCGTCCGAGACCCGCCGGTGGATGAAGTAATTGTTCTGGTTGTTCGAGTAGCCAGCCCAGTGATCCGCGAGGACCTCCGCCACCCAGAAACGCAGGAACTGGGGCAGATCCACCCTCTTTCCAATCTGCTCCCAATCGATCGAGTCCGGGTCCGCGAGGGCCACGGACACTTCGCGCAACA
>JBIKWS010000583.1:0-3442 GCA_044356195.1 Cyanophyceae cyanobacterium | reverse complement strand
CACGTCGTCCTTGTCGGACTCCCGGTCCGAGTCGAGCGTCAGATCCTCGAGGAACTCGTTCAACCGGTCCATCGGCGACCCCGTATAGGTGGGCGGCTGATAGACGATCTTCACTTCAACGTCGGGCTTCTCGGCTTCCTCCGGTTCTGCAAGACCTGCCGCGACCGCCAGCGAACGTCCCGCCATCGGCCTGGGCTTCGCGGCGGGACGCGGTGTGCGGACTTCGCCCCCGTCCAGCGAGGCCACCAATTCGGAAATGTTCCGGGCCCGATTGTCCGCCACCTCCGGGTCCTTGTCCTGCCGACGCAGGTCTTCGAGGTATCCCGTTTCCTTCAGCCATCCATCCGCCCACGCACTCAGTGAAACACGCTCCATCCCGAGCAAGGGCTGCCGCATGCGGTCGATGAAGGCCACCAACTGCCGGATCGCCTCGCCGGTCCGCGCCTGGAAAGAAGCCTGGACGTCCGTGTGCTTCATCACCGCGTGCACCGACGTGTGCCGCTCCGAACTGAACGCGAGCAACCGCTCCATCGTGACATCGCTCAGCCCGCGCGCCGGCGTGTTCGCGATCCGCAACAAGGCGACGTCGTCGTCCGGATTCACGAACGTCTTCACATACGCCAGGAAGTCCCGGATCTCGCGCCGATCGAAGAACGATTGCCCGCCAATCAACCGGTACCGGATGCGCGCCTTGCGCAACGCGGTTTCAATCGGGCGCGCCTGCAGGTTCGTCCGGAAGAGGATCGCCTGCCCACCCCACGGAACCCGCTTTGCCACGCGATCGTACTCGATGTTGTCGGCCACCGTCGTGGCCTCCTCGTCATCCGTGGCAAAGGAATGCACGACGATCTTGGATCCCGCGCCCTTCGACGACCACAGGTTCTTCCCGCGTCGGAGGGTGTTGTTGCGGATCACCGCGTTTGCGGCCTTCAGGATGGTGTTCGTCGAGCGGTAGTTCTGCTCGAGCTTGATCACCTTCACCTCCGGGTAGTGCTTCTCCAGTCCGAGGATGTTGGCGATCTCCGCACCACGCCATCCGTAGATGGATTGGTCGTCGTCACCCACCACGCACAGGTTGCGGGACTCCTTCGTCAGGAAGTGCACCAGCTCGAACTGGCTGGAATTGGTGTCCTGGTACTCGTCCACCATGACGTACCGCCAGCGCCGTCGGCAGGCTTCGAGGGCGTCCTCATGCTCCCGGAACAACCGGAGCGTCAGCAGGATCAGGTCATCGAAATCCACCGCGTTCGCCGCCCGCAACGCCGACTCGTACTTCCGCGACACATGCTGCGCCAGCGCCCGCACGGACTCATCCCCGAACACGGGTGAATTCGGCCCGGCGTTCTTGAACTTGGACAGCATCGACAGCACCGCGCCGGCATCCGTCTTCTCCCCCTTCGCCGAGATTGCGCTCAGGATCTTCTTCATCGCCGCGAGCTGGTCGCCCTCGTCGTAGATCACGAAGTTCCGCTTGTACCCCAGCTTCTCGATGTGCTGCCGCAGCACGCGAACGCACAGCGAATGGAACGTGCACAGGGTCGGCCGCGCCGTGTACGGATCCTCCGGCTCGTCGCGGTTGCGCTTCGGCCCCCGGGAACGCGGCACCATGTCGTTCACGCGTTCCTGCATCTCGCGCGCGGCCTTGTTCGTGAACGTCACCGCCAGGATGTGACCCGGGGCAACCCCCCGGTCGATCATGTGCGCGATCCGGCAGGTCAACGTGCGCGTCTTCCCCGTGCCGGCTCCGGCAAGGATCAGGACGGGCCCCTGGAACGTGATGACTGCGTCACGCTGCTCAGGGTTCAACGATGCAAGGTCGAAGGCCATGCGGCCGCGCAGTCTCCGCACCCGCCGCCCACCCGCAAGGGTGGATTCAGCCCACGTTTCAAGCCTTCGCCCCTTCCCTCCCCGGTTCCGTGGGAAACAACCGCTTGAGGCGATTGATCGGACGTTCCAGCAGGAACTCGCTCGCCGCGGCCGCCACGATCGACATCACCAGCAACACGAAGAACTGCGCCACCTCGTCCTTGGGCATGTGGAAACCAAACTTCCCGAGTTTGTTCTCCAGCATCGAGCCAATGTACTTCATGAACATGTGGTAGAGGTACAGACCGTAGCTGATCCGACCGAAGTACTGCGCCACGGGATTGGCCACGACGTGCCGGAATCCGCCTTGGAATCCCACCGCGCATTGGCCCACCACGACCGCGAAGAACAGGGATTCCACCACAGGCCCCACCGTCGCGGTGAACACTGGCACCCACCGGAACTGGTTCAGGACAAGATGCACCAGCATCACGACGCTGGCCGGCACCCACAGCTTCTTCAGCAGCGGTTCCAGGGTTTCGCCGCGCGCCCCGAGCCCGCCCTGATACCACGCCAGCAGGGCACCGATGAGCAGTTGATCAATGCACGCCGGCAACAAGACCCGGGTCGCGAGATGGTCGTGTCCCAGCCACAGGGCCATCGCCAGACGGAAACCCACCGCCACCGGAATCGATGCCAGCAGCAACCGCGGCAACAGTCGCAACGGCATCATCAGGAGAACCGCCGGCCAGATCAGATAGAACTGCTCCTCCACCGACAGCGACCACAGGTGGCTGACGTACCCGTGCCAGGCGTTCCGGATGGCGAAGTAGAAGTTCGAGAGGTACGCCGCATGCCACCAGAAGGTCACCTGCAACGTGTTCATTCCCACGATCACCCCGCCGATGAGCGTCAGGTAATAGATCGGGAAGATGCGCAGCGAACGCCGGATGTAGAACTGGCGCAACTGCCAGCCCAGGGTCGATTTGCCCGAATCCAGCAATCCCCGGGACCGCAGGAGGATCCCCGTGATCAGGAAACCGCTCAGAACGAAGAAGCACCGCACCCCAAGCTCCCCCCACGGCTCGAAGTGCAACAGGCCCGGAAGCCAGTGGTGGATCATCACGAAGAGGACGGCGTAGGCACGCAAGCCGTCCAACTGGGGCATGTGTTGGGGAGTCGGTTTCGCCATAGGTAGCGGGGCCCCGGCAACGAAACCGAACATTCAGGCCCGGTGTTCTGCCACGGAAAAAAGGAACCCACGGCTTCCCCACCAACCCTCCCGGTTTGGTCCCCGATGCACCCCTGACCCAAATCCTCACGGACTCCACCCCCGGATGGCAAGAGAGGATCCAAACTTCAAACTCTCCCCCCTCTGACCCCCTTCAGCGCCGCCGTCACCATCACGTACTCACCCACATTCTCTGCGGTCACCAACCCAACCAGGATTCCCCCTTCCACCACCGGGATCGCGGTCGCCGCGCCCTCTCCAGCCTGCGTCCGTCGCAACACGGCTTCAATCGGCTCGAACGGTGAGGCCACGGTGAAATCCCGGCGCATCACATCGCGGACCAGCGTGTCCGGACCCCCACCGGAGAGCCCGCGCAACAGGTCCGCCCGCGACACGATCCCGACA
>JBIKWS010000582.1:0-3444 GCA_044356195.1 Cyanophyceae cyanobacterium | reverse complement strand
CCGAGGACTCCACCATCGCCGACATCGCGGTCGCGACGAACTGCGGACAGATCAAGACCGGTTCCCTCAGCCGTACGGACCGTACCGCCAAGTACAACCAACTCCTGCGCATCGAGCAGTTGCTCGGCAAGCAGGCGGTCTACGCCGGCACCAGCGTCCTTCCGAAGGGCCGCTGATCTTCCAGAAGTTCCTTCCGGGGCACGACGCGTCGCACGCGTCGTGCCCCTTTTCTTTTGTCCGGACCGCGGCGTCCCGCCCCAGCATGGACGCCACCTGCCCGTGTGGTACGGTCGCCCCATGTTTTCGGTCCGACAACGCCCCGCGCGATGGCGTCCTTCCCTCTTCCTGCTGGGGTTCCTGTGCCTGTGGACGGCGGGTGCCCACGCCCAGACATCCCTCCTACCCTCCGGCCGCCTGTTGGGAATGGGGCTTCAGACGCCAGATGCGTCGACGGCCTCGCGGAGCGTGATCACGGTTACGGGACAGCCGTTCACGCAGGGCGTCCGGGTTGTCTCGGCCAAGGTTCCCGCCAATGCCTGGAACATCCAACTGGGCACGTTGACGACGGCTCCGGTGGCCAATGGGGATGTCATCGCCGGCGAAGTCTACCTTCGTCGCGTGTCCCCGACCAACACCCCGGCTCTTGCAGAAGTCGTCTTCGAGCAGGCGGGGTCGCCGTACACCCAATCGCTCGTCCGGGTGCTTTCCGAGGAATCCGGGACCTGGACCCGATACCGGTTCGCCTTCCCCTCGAAGGCCGCCTACGCCACGGGTGCCGCGCAGTTCAACATCCGGCTTGGATACGCCGTCCAGACCCTCGAACTCGGCGGACTTTCGCTGACGAATTACGGGCAGTCCCGACCCTTGGCGGAGTTTCCCAACGACCTGACCTACGCGGGTCGGGAACCGGACGCGCCCTGGCGCGCTGCGGCCAACGCCAGCATCGAGAAGATCCGAAAGGCCAACCTCACCCTCGACCTGCGCGACACCGATGGATTTCCCCTGCCCGGTGTACCGGTCGAACTGCGCCTCGTGAGGCATGAGTTCGCCTTCGGTTCCGCCGTGGCCGGCAGTCGCCTGCTGGCCACCGGAGCCGATGCCGATCGGTACCGTGGGGTCATCACCCAGTGGTTCAACACCGTGGTGCTGGAGAACGACCTGAAGTGGCCCCAGTACGAAGGCAACCCATCCCTCGCCCAACGCGCGGTCACCTGGCTGCGCACGCGCGACATCGAAGTCCGCGGACACAACCTGATCTGGCCGGGAACCAACCAGACCGCGTTCCTGCCGGCCGACGTCCGCGGCATGTTGACCGACGTGCCGCGACTGCGCACGCGGATCAACACCCACTTCACGAACATCCTCTCCCGCTTCGCCGGACAGATCGCCGATTGGGACGTCGTCAACGAACCCCTGCACGAACGCGCACTGGAAGGCGTGATGGGCCGCGGCGAGGTCGTCGAATGGTTCCGGATCGCGCGGAACCTCGAACCCTCCGCCACGCTGTACCTCAACGAGTACGTCAACCTCGAGGACGCCACGCGCGCGGGTTCCATCCAGCTCCGCCAATACGCGGATGACCTGCGCGCCAAAGGTGCACCGGTCGATGCCCTCGGCCTGCAGGCACACTTCGGCGGGTTCCTCACCTCGCCCCCCGAACTCCTCGCTCGCCTCGACCTGATCTCGGGACTCGATGCTGGAACCGGCACCTATCCGCTGCGCATCACGGAATTCGACATCAACGTCGCCGACGACCAGGTGCAGGGCGACTACACCCGCGACTTCCTCACCGCCGCCTTCAGCCACCCGGCCGTCAACGGCGTCCTGATGTGGGGTTTCTGGGCCAACCAACACTGGCTCCCGCAGGCAGCACTCTTTCGTCCGGACTGGTCCCTCAAGCCAAACGCGATCGCGTGGAGCAACCTCACCTTCCGGGTCTGGACCACCCACACCAACGTCAAGGCGTCGAGCACCGGAAAAGCGATGGCCCGCGGTTTCAAGGGCGATTACGAAGTCACTGTACGCCTCCCGGGGACCAATGTGGTCACCCAGATCAACCTGACCTCGGACGGCACCGTACGGGCGACCCTTCCTATGGTACGCCCCCAGATCCAGGTGACGCCGGGGGATCTGTTCACCTTCTCATGGCCAGGTTTCGCTTCGGGGTATCGCCTCGAGTACGCGGACCGCATCGACGCCCGGGAATGGCTGCCGATCGAAGGTTTCGCCCAACTCGGAGCTGAAGGCTGGAAGGTCCAGTTGCCCGCTCCCGACGAAACCCAGTTCTACCGACTCCGCCGCGGCGGAGAGTAACCCCGGGTTCCCGTCCCGCCGATTCAGGTAACCGCCTTCGGGAGGCTCGCTTTCCGTTCACCCACGGGACCGCGGCCACCCGGGCGGTTCCGGTACTCGCTCGGACGCCATCCCGTCCACTTCTTGAAGGTGTTCGAGAAGACGAAGGGATTCGCGTATCCAACCGCGTCCGCAATCGTCTCCAGCTTCTGGTCGGTCTCGATAAGCAGGGCCGCGGCGTGCCGGATCCGCAGGTAGGTGACGTGTTCCATGGGCGACCGGCCCAACTGCTTCCGGCATAGCCGACGCAGGTGCTCACCGCTGCAATGCACGCGTCGGCTGAGTTCGTCCAGGTTCCAGGACGCGCCCGGCTTCGCCGCCACCAAGTCCCACAATTGGGTCAACCGATCCTCCACATGCCAGGGTTGGGCGAAGCGCAGGACATAGCCGTGGATCAGTTCCGCCCACTGGTGCAGCGCGGCCGGTTGCGCCTCCCCTGTCTGCTCGTGGTAGAGCCCCTTCACGGCCGCCGCGACGGCCTCACAGTTGAACTGGGCCAGCACCGGTGCGCTGGACGTTCCCAACGGTCCCTTGCCAGCTGCTGAATCGTACCGAACCCACGCAAACGACCACCGCTTCCCTGGAACCGCATGAAAGGCATGCAACGCATGCGGCGGTGCCATGCAGGCCTGGCCGGCCCCGCACTTCTGCCAGCGGCCATCGAGCAGGATCCGGCCCTCGCCCTCGAAGCAGGCCAGGAAATAGGTCCCAGCCAGATGGGTCCGGACCATGGTGTACGGCACGGCCGCATCGGCGACCCCGACATGCGCCACATGATGCTGGGCGAGCGAGGGGCAGTCAGCCACCCGGACGATCCACTCCCGCGTGCGTGGTCCGACCCGATGGGTCTCGACCAACTCCGGCGTATTCTCGATCGCGCTCAACGTCGCCACAGTGCCTCCACTCCCCACCGCTGTAAACGGCACGAAATAGTTGACCGATCGGTACAGTTGGACCAACTCTTTCTCCGGCCACTCACGGGATCCTGGGGATTCCGTAACCGCCACCACACCATGGGACGCACCAGTGATGCTCGCGAACGACTCCTCCAGTCGGCCATCGACCTCATCTGGACCAACAGCTACGCCGCGG
>JBIKWS010000041.1:0-12042 GCA_044356195.1 Cyanophyceae cyanobacterium | reverse complement strand
CTGGGGTGACGCCGTTCCCCGCAGCCACGAGGGCGAACGCTTTCAGGTCGGTTACTGGGGCATGCTCCTCGCCCGCCAGCTCGTCGAGTCGAATGGCGTCCCCGTCTGCATCCTGAATGGCGCGGTCGGCGGTACCCGCATCGACCAGCATCAGCGCAGCGCCACCAACCCCACCGACCCGCGGACGATTTACGGTCGGCTCCTCGCCCGCGCCCAGCAGGCCCGTCTCACCCACGGCATACGCGCCGTGTTCTGGCATCAGGGCGAGAACGACCAAGGGGCCGACGGTCCCACCGGCGGCTTCGGCTGGGAAAACTATCGGAACTTCTTCATCGATCTCACTGCCGCGTGGAAGCAGGACTTCCCGAACATTTCGAGGTACTACGTTTTCCAGATCTGGCCGAAGTCCTGTTCGATGGGCTTCGACGGATCCGACAACCGACTCCGCGAAGTCCAGCGCACCCTCGGCTCCGGCTACGACAACCTGACCGTGCTCTCGACCCTCGGCATCGATCCCCCCGGCGGCTGCCACTACCCCGCCGCCGGATACGCCGAGTTCGCCCGGATGCTGTTCCCGCTCGTCCAGCGGGACCACTACGGCAAGCCCCTCGCCGGGTGGGCGACGCCGCCGAACCTTTCCGCCGCGCAATTCGCGAACGCCGAGCGCACCCGGGTCGTCCTCACCTTCGATCAACCCATCGCGTGGGCCGCCAACCTCACCAACGAATTCCGCATCTCCGGCAGCCCTGCCCGCGTCACGGCCGGCCGCGCCGACCGCAACCAACTCCACCTCGACCTCGACGCTCCGGCCCCAGCCCAGAAGCCGACCATCACCTACCTCGACTCCGACCGTTGGAACCAGGCCCGCCTCCTCAAAGGATCCAACCACCTCGCCGCCCTGACCTTCTGCGAGGTCCCGATCCAGCCTGCCCGCTGAGGATTGGGGATGGGAAATGGGGTGCCCCCCCAGAGCCGTGGCTTCAGGTGCGGAGCACCGCAAGACGATAGCCCACAGCGTTAGCTGTGGGTTTAGCTCCCAAGACGGACCCAAGCCCCGGAGGGGCGACAGATCCCGCTCCACCGCCGGAGCTCCATGGCCAACCGAGCTCCCGGGAGCATGACAAAGCGGGGAATTCTCCCGCAGAGGCGCAGGGGCGCAGAGGGGAGAAGCCAATCAGACCTATGGTCGCTGTCATCCCGCGGGGATGGAAGGCCATCGGACCGAGTTCGAAGCGCCCCCGCCAACGCCAACGGCGTTGTGCCTCCTGGCCCAGGGTTGGCCGAGGAACGAGGCCTACCCTGGGTCCACCGCCCCTGGATGAATCCAACCGCAACGCGGTTGTGGCCTTTCTGCACATTGGCCCCGCCCCCCGCACGATGTCATCCCGTCTTCACGACGGCGTCGACCGTTTCAATTCCGTCGGCGCACAAACGCGGACTTCGTGCGTTCCAAAGCGCTTTGTGTACCCCTTCGATCCCAGCGGACAAACCAGATAGTTCCGGCCTTGGGGATAGTAGGAACGAAAGGCCTCGAGTGCGTCGCTGCTGAAGGCGTCGCTGCTCCATTTGCATTCGATCACATCGACCTGGTCCCGGCCCCTCGCCAACACGAAGTCGACCTCTCGTCCCGCCTTGTCCCTCCAGTAGTGCAGAGCCACGTCCGGGAAGTGCGCCTGCAGGTGCTCAAGAACGACGTGCTCCCACAGCAAACCACAGTCGTCGGTCCGAAGCGGATCCCACCCACGCGCCCAACTCACGAAGCCGGTGTCGAAAGCATACACCTTCGGCTGGCGGACAATCTCGTTCTGTCCCCCACCATGGAACGGTCGCAGCAAGGTTACGGCGTTGGTGATCTCCAGGGCCCTCAGATGGCTCTCGACCGTGGGACGGGTAATGCCGACCGCACTGGCGGCCTTGGTTTGTTCGAATTGCCCGCCGCTCTGCCGCAGACAGTACTCGAAGAACGTGTTGAAGCGGTTCACGTCCCGAAAACCAAACAGGCGTTGGATGTCCCGGGCAAAGAACGAATCCATCCACTCGCGGTAAAACGACGGCTTCTTCACGTCGGCGAGCAAGGCAGGCGGCAATCCGCCATGCAGCAGTCGCCGCGTCAACGTGACGTCGCCAAACGCAGCCAGTTCCTCCAGCAGCACGGGAACCACATGGACGGAGCGTTTTCTCCCCGCGAGCGTGTCCCGGAATTTGTCGCTCGCTGCCAGGGTCGAGGAGCCCGTGGCCAGAATCCGGAGCTTGGGAAACTCGTCGGCACCCACCTTCAACAACCGTGCGGGATCACGGAGTTGATGGATCTCGTCGAAGATGACGACTTTCCTGTCGCAGGTGCGAAAGAACAGCAGCGGATCTCGAACCCGATCCTCCACTTCGGGAAGGTCGCAGTTCATGTAGAGCGTCCGATCCTCGCCCAGCTGTCGCGCCAAGGTTGTCTTGCCCGCACGCCGCACACCGCAAAGCCAGACGATGGGTGCCTCGCCCCAGGCATCCTCAATCCGCTTTTGCCAGAACGGCCTCTCGATCATGCCAGCGAACTATGCGTTTGGTAAGACCAGATGTAAAGTACGGTAGCGAAACCGAGCAACCCTTCAGCAGCCTACGTGTGTGGGTGCGAGTCCGAAACGCCTCCGCCAACGCCAACGGTGTTGTGCCTCCCAGCCCGGTTGGCCGAGGCACGAGGCCTACCCCGGGTCCACCGCCCCTGGATGAATCCAACCGCAACGCGGTTGTGGCCACCCTCACCCACCCACCCCCGCGGGACAAAGATCGCCCCCCAACACATTCCCGGTAACCTCCACCCGGCAACGCCCCAGTTGTCGGGTGAATGAACAGTCCAGCCTCCATCGCGATCTGTCCCCATTGCCGAAACGCCATCCCGGACTCGGCCCCCGAGGGACTCTGCCCGCGCTGTGTGCTGTCTTCGGCCGCCACGCCGGCGGGAACCGCTCCCGCCCCGACCCTTCTCCGGGAGCATGGCGCACCGCCCGCGATCGAGACCCTTGCCGCCGCCTTCCCTCACCTGGAGATCTTCTCGCTCGTCGGTACCGGTGGCATGGGCTTCGTCTATCACGCCCGCGAACGCGCCACCTCCCGTCCCGTTGCCCTCAAGATCCTCCGCGCACACCTCGCCGGTGATCCCGCCTTCGCCGAGCGGTTCCAACGCGAGGCTCAAACCCTCGCCCGACTCGATCACCCCAACATCGTCCGCATCCTCGGCCACGGTCAGTCCGGTGACTTCTGCTACCTCACGATGGAGTACGTCGATGGTGCCAACCTAGACGAGGCCATGCGGGCCGATCGATTCACTCCCGCCCAGGCGTTGCAGATCATCTCCATCATCTGCGACGCCCTCCACTACGCCCATCAACGCAGGGTCTCCCACCGCGACATCAAGCCGGGGAACATCCTCATCGACACCCAAGGCCATGTGAAGATCGCCGACTTCGGCATCGCCAAGCTCCTCCATGCTTTTTCGGACGACGCCCCACACCCGAACCTCACACTGACCGGTCAAGCGCTGGGCACGCCCCACTACATGGCACCGGAACAGATCGAACGTCCCGAACGCGTGGATCATCGCGCCGACATCTACTCCCTGGGGGTCGTCTACTACGAACTCCTCACCGGCGAACTCCCGCTCGGTCGCTTTCCAGGTCCCTCGACCAAGACCGATCTGGACCCGCGTATCGACGAAATCCTTTTCCGGGCGCTCGCCAAGGAACCTGCCCTGCGCCAGCAATCCGCCCGGCAACTGCGGGAGGAACTCGACAGCCTCTCCCATCCGGCACCCGGCGACCTTCCCTCGGTGTTTCGCGAAGAGGATGCGGAGACGTCCCTGTTGGTCCCCGCAGGCCAGCGCTGGATCCAGGCCCGCGTCGCCGGCAGCCTCATCCAACTGACTTCCAAAGGCCTTTCCTTCTCCAGACCGCGCAGCGCCGTCCTGATTCCGTGGTCGGGACTCGGCCTCCTGGCTTGGACCAGCCTGACAAGCCTCGCCCTGATCTCTTCTTTCCCTCACGTCCTAGGCAGGACGTGGTGGCCCGCCGCCTCCATGTCGGCGGTGCTCGGTCACACCTTCTATCGAATCCTTCGGGTTCCTGAAGGCCACGCACTTCGCGATGCGATTCCCGCCTGGGTTCGATTTTTCCTGTTCTCGTGGTTCTGCGCACCCCTTGGCATCGTGATTTCTGCGGCACTCTGGGGCCGACATCATCCGATGCCACCCGCGCGGGATCCGCTGCCGCTTCAGCTCCTGTCGAATCCGTCCCCAACAGCACCGGTGCCTCCGGACGCACTCCTCGGAGCAAGCCTTCCCCGCGGAGTCGGCTTTGCCCGGACCCGAACCGTGGACCTGCCGGATGGAACCCGACGCGACATTCCCGAGCTGGAGTTCCTGCGCCGTCTGCGCCAATGCCCGACCAACCACTTCCCAGCGATCGCCGAGTGGTTGCTCGGAGTGGCTGTGGACCCCAACTGGGCGGACACCCGACTCCAACAGGGAGCCACCATCACCCGCGAACCGTACGAAGGCTGGCACGAGCCGGGCATCGACCTCTCCACCGCCTTCGAGGAATGCGCCCGCGGCAACTTCGGACTCGCAACGGAATCCATCGCCGCGTTGTTGCAGATCCTGCCCTTGAAGCCAGAGCGGAATTATTGCTTCAGCGCGCCATCACCCGCGGCCCCCGGAATGCGGGACCTCCACGAGAAGACCCGCATCGACGAAGGCGGCCTGCTCGCCATCCTGGTCATCCTGGCGGCGCGAACCAACCAACCCGAAACCCTCGCCTGGGCGCAGCAACTCGGCCGCGACCTCTGGACGAAGGACGACCAACTCCGCTCCAGCCTCCGCCTCTGCCAACGCCGTCTCGACGGCGAGTCGGATCAGGCGTGGGACGAGGTTCTCGTCGACACCCAGTCCGTCCTCGCCCTCAAGCCCGGCAAATCACCGACATTCACCGTGGTCTGGCGGACCAAGACGTATGGCGTCCCGGCGCGCACCAACCAGGTCGTCTTCCCGTGGCCCCGCCAACCGTGAACCCAGACCCGCTTCCCAGCCGGTTCCCCGCGTCCACCCGATGGTCCCTCGTCCTGCGGGCCCGCGGCCATTCACCCGAGGCCCGCGACGCGCTCTCCGACCTTTGCGCCGCCTACTGCGACCCTGTGTTCCAGTCGCTCCGTTCCCAGGGCCTCAACGAAGACTCCGCCCGCGAACTCAGCCAGGAGTTCTTCGCCCACATCCTGCGAGGCGGTTACCTCGACGGCGCCGATCCCAACCGCGGCCGCTTCCGCTCGTACCTCCTGGGAGCCCTCCGCCATTTCCTCTCCGACCTCCACGCAAAATCCAATCGCCTCAAACGCGGTGCTGGGATCCCCACCGAACCGTTGGGCGATTCCAATGAACCCACTGCTGAACCCGCCTCCGCCCAGTTCGATCGCGACTGGGCCACCACTCTCATGGCGCGAGCCATCGGCACCCTCGCGGACGAATACCGACGTGCCGGCCGCAGCGCCTGGTTCGAACAACTCAAGCCGTGGCTCGCCGGCAGTGAACCTCCCGGACGACAGGCCGCCGTCGCCGCACAACTCGGCATCTCCGAGGGCGCCCTCAAGGTCGCCATCCACCGCCTTCGAAAACGATTCCGCGAGGCCATCCTCCACGAACTCCGCCAGACCCTTCCCGACACCGACGACCCCGAGGACGAACTCCGATACCTGATCGAAGTACTCTCGCAACCTTGAGCCGTGGCTCCAGGTGCGGAGCACCGAAAGACGATAGACCACAGCGTCAGCTGTGGGTGTGGCTCCCAACTCGTACCCGAACCAAACACCCCCTCCCTCCAACCTGTCCTGCCCACCTTCGCCTTCAACGCGCCACAATTGACGCTTTGAATCGATAATTTAAATCAACGCGCCATATCTGACGTATTATTTTATTACTTCAATAAGCCATAAATGACGTTTTAAATTGAATACAACACCTAAAGCGCCACTTTAGGCACATGAAGATCACACCCCACATCACCGATGATGCGCTGCTCGCGCTGATCGGGGCGCGACTGGCCCAGCGACGCCTGGCAAAGAATCTGACTCAGGGACAGCTCGCCGGGCAGGCAGGCCTGGGTCTGCGGACGGTGCAACGGCTGGAATTGGGGACGTCGGCAACGCAGTTGTCGGGCTTTGTGCGGGTCTGCCGGGTATTGGACCTGCTGGATCGGTTCGAGACGCTCGTCCCGGAGGAAGCCACCAGTCCCATGGCGCAACTGAAACAGCAGGGCCGCGCACGTCAGCGGGCGACCGGCAAGAAGGCGGCGTTGGGCCAGCCAAAGAAATGGACCTGGGGTGACCCCGCATGATCGCCGAGGTGCAACTCTGGGGGCGGACGATCGGAGCGGTGGCGCTCGACGAAGGTCGGGACGTGGCAAGGTTCCAATACGCCTCGGACTTCGCGCGCAGCGGGATCGAGCTTTCGCCGCTGACCATGCCGTTGTCCGAGGGCGTGTATGAATTCCCCGCACTGCCGCGGAACACGTTTCACGGACTGCCTGGGCTTCTGGCGGATTCGCTGCCGGACAAGTTCGGGAACGCGCTGATCAACGCCTGGCTCGCGACCCAAGGCCGCACGCCGGAGAGTTTCAACGCCGTGGAGCGCCTCTGCTACACGGGCACGCGCGGGATGGGTGCCCTGGAGTTTGCTCCTGCCCTCGGCCCGAAGGCGCGCCAGACATCCCGGATCGAGGTCGACGCACTGGTGCGGTTGGCGGGCGAGGTGTTGACGCACCGGGGCAATCTGATGGGCCATTTCCACGAGGCGGGTAAGGAGCAGGCGCTCCGCGACATCCTGAGCGTGGGCACCTCGGCAGGCGGCGCGCGGGCCAAGGCCGTGATCGCATGGAATCGCACGACCAACGAAGTGCGCTCGGGACAGGTCCCGGCGGGGGATGGTTTCGACTACTGGCTGCTGAAATTCGACGGCGTGGCGGGCAACAAGGACAAGGAACTCGAAGACCCGAAGGGCTACGGGGCCATCGAGTTTGCGTATCACCTGATGGCGAGGGCGGCGGGCATCACGATGAGTGAGTGCCGGTTGCTGGAGGAGAACGGACGGAGACACTTCATGACGCGACGCTTCGACCGACTGTCCGGCGGTTCAAAGCTCCACATGCAATCGCTCTGCGCGCTGGCACATTTCGATTTCAATCAGGCCGGTGCCTACTCGTATGAGCAGGCACTGCTCACCATCCGCCAACTCAGCCTCCCGATGTCCGCCGTGGAGGAGCAGTTCCGCAGGATGGCTTTCAACATCGTGGCCCGGAATCAGGACGACCACGTGAAGAACATCGCCTTCCTCATGAACAGACAGGGTGAGTGGTCGCTCGCGCCGGCTTTCGACGTGACCTACAGCTACAATCCAGCCGGACCGTGGACCGCAACGCACCAGATGACGCTGAACGGAAAGCGCGACGGCTACACGGAGGATGATTTCGCAGCGTGCGCGAAGGCCGCAGGGATGAAGCGCGGCCGCGCCAGAACCATCCTCGAGGAAGTCCAGTCATCCGTCCGGCGCTGGCCAGACTTCGCCGCAGAAGCCCGGCTCACCCACGAATGGCGCGACACAATCCAAAAGACCCACCGCATGTCTTTCGAGAAGCACTGAGCCCGAGCCAATCCTCCCGTCAAAGCCCCGTCCCTCCCTCCATCGTGTCCATTGGGTGAGGAGGGCGGGCGTTTTTCCCGCAGGGGCGCAGAGGGGGAGAAGACAACCGCGCGGGCGTCCGCAACCATCCCGGAGGGATGAAATCCGGTAGCCAAGGCTCATGCGCAGCTCGCACCCGGGGAAACGGGCGCACCTACCAATGCCGGGTGCAGCAACGGAAAGGGCGGAACTCCTTTCGTGACGTGTCGAGTCGTCGCCGATGACGGTTCAAATCGAAAAGGAGGCTCATGCCGTTTTGTGGCGTCGTTTTTTGTCGCCATCCCCCCACGCCCCACGACTTCAATGGGAGCAGTGAAGATACTCCGCCTTGAACCAATCCAGGAGCTTCGGGCCGGACTCGCCTTAGTAGTGCGGTAAGGCACCTCGCATGTCATCCGTTCCCTCTGCTTCCATGTCACCCCGCCCCCTCATCCGGCAGCCTTGGTTGCACGGATTTCGTGAGGTCTGGTCCGTTCTGAGCCATGGCGCATTCCTGACCGGATGCTGTTTCGGCATGCTTTGCACGAAGTCGGAGGGAGCTGAGGTGACCTTTGCCAAGCCTACGGCCGAACAGATCGAGTTCTTCGAAAACAAGGTCCGCCCAGTGCTCGTAGCGCATTGTTACGCCTGCCACTCGGCGGAAGCGTCCAAACTCAAGGCGGGCCTGCGCCTCGACAGCCGGGCCGCCATCCTCAAGGGGGGCGACACCGGGCCTGCTGTGGTACCGGGCCAACCCGACGAAAGTCTCCTGATCCAGGCGGTCCGCTACAAGGACGAGGACACCGCCATGCCACCCAAGGAACGCTTGCCGCAGGCGCAGGTGACCGATCTGGAAACCTGGGTGCGCATGGGCAGTCCATGGCCCGAAACCGCTCCAGGGGAAGCTCGGGAAATGAAGGAGGGATTCGACTGGGTGAGGCTCCGCCAGGAACACTGGGCGTTTCGGAAGGTGGCCAAGCCGGAACCACCCGCTCTGGAGGACACATCCTGGGTCCACAATCCCATCGACCGCTTTGTCCTCGCCCGCCTTCGAACCGCTGGGCTCGAACCCTCACAACCAGCGGAAAAGTCCACCCTGCTTCGCCGCGCATATCTCGACCTCACCGGCCTGCCGCCGACGCCGGAGCAGGTCGCAGCCTTTGTCACCGACCCGTCGCCGGACGCGTTTGCCCAGGTCGTGGATGCCCTGCTGGCCTCACCCCAATACGGCGAACGCTGGGGCCGGCACTGGCTGGATGTGGCGCGTTACAGCGACGGACTGGGAGGATTCCTCGATGCCGAAGCCTTGCCGGAAGCATGGCGATACCGGGACTGGGTCGTCGACGCACTGAATCGCGACCTGCCCTACGACCGGTTCGTGCGGGCACAGATCGCCGGAGACCTCATCTCGGAGGACCGCAACCTCGCCATCGCGACCGGCTTCTTCGCGGTCGGGCCTACCTATATCTCCGACGGCGGTGACCCTGAGGCAACGGCTCAAGCCCAGGCGGAGACACTCGCGGATCGGGTGGACACATTCTCGCGAGCGTTCCTTGGGCTGACGGTGGCGTGCGCGCGATGTCACGACCACAAGTTCGATCCGGTCACCGCGCGGGACTACTACGCCCTGGCGGGAATCTTCCAAAACTCCCGGACCGAACTGGCACCGATCGTCCCGCGCGAGGTGGTGACGGCCTTCGATGCGGCCCAGAAAGCCATCCAGGATCAGGAACGCAGGGTCAAGGCTGCCGGCACCAACGACGCCACCAAAACCCGAGTGCCGGAACTGACAGCCGAGTTGGAGCGGCTCAAGCAGGCCGCACCGCCCGCCTATGCCAAGGCACACCTGTTGGCAGATCACGGCAACAAGGACATGGCCGTTGCCATTCGGGGAGACCTGCGCAAGCCGGGGGAACCCGCACCCCGTCGTTTCCTCCAGATCATCGCGGGTGAAAACCCTCCCCTCTTCGGCGACGGCAGCGGCCGCCGCCAGTTGGCGGATGCCGTCGCCGATCCTGCCAACGCACTCACGGCGCGGGTGCTCGTGAACCGGGTCTGGCAGCACCATTTCGGACAGGCACTGGCGCGCACGCCGAGCAACTTCGGCGTCCTCGGCGAGAAGCCCACGCATCCGGAACTGCTCGACTGGTTGTCGGCCACATTCGTGGAGAACGGATGGTCGCTGAAGCAACTCCATCGCCTCATCCTCCTCTCTTCAACCTGGCAGATGAGCAGTCGCCACCGGGCGGAAGCCTTCGCACAGGACGGCGAGAACCGACTCCTGTGGCGGATGAATCCCCGCAAGCTAGAGGTGGAATCCTGGCGGGACAGTCTGCTGGCTGTGACCGGAGAGCTCGATCGCACCCGGGGTGGCTCGCCCTCGGAGAGGATCCTCGAATCCAACCGCCGCACGCTCTACGGGAAGGTCAGCAGGAACGGCGACCGTTTCCTCTCCGATGAATTCCTCCGGCTCTTCGACTTTCCGGCCCCGCGCGTGACCAGTGAACGGCGTACGACCAGCACGGTTCCACAGCAGCATCTGTTCATGATGAACAGCCCCTTCATGGTCGCCCGCGCCAGGGCGCTGGCTGCGAGACTCCATCGTGAGTGCGGCACGGACCCCGACCGCATCGCCCGAGCCTACCAGTTGCTCTACGCGCGCCGGCCGACCGCCGAGGAAACCACGCTGGGTGTGGCATTCCTGGCGAACAGCACCCCGGAAATGAAGGCGTCGAACTGGGAGTCCTACGCGCAGGTCTTGCTCTCCGCCCACGAGTTCGGTCAACTCCAATAACCTCCATGCAATTCGCGCAGCACGAAGCCGCTTTCCGTCGCGCCGCCCGGATCCATTCGCGGCGGGATTTCCTCAGCCACCTCGGCGCAGGAATGGGCATGATCGGCCTGGCGGGATTGCTCGACCAGACGCGCGCCCTCGGCGCGTCACCGGGGGCGACTCCCCTGCTCCCCAAGGTTCCGCACTTTCCTCCGCGGGCCAAGCGCGTCATCCAACTCTTCATGCCCGGCGGTCCGTCGCAGGTGGATACGTTCGACTACAAGCCCCTGCTGGCGAAACACGCGGGCCAGCGCCCGGATTCCGTTGATCGCAAGACGCTCCGCAACACCAAGAACGGTCTCATGCCCTCCCCGTTTGCCTTCCGGCAATACGGGCAGACCGGCAAGTGGGTCAGCGACATCTTCCCCCACGTCGGCGGCTGTGTGGATGACATCAGCTTCATCCATTCGATGCATACCGACATCCCGGAGCATGCCGGCGCGATGATGATGATGAACGTCGGCGCGTTGCAACCGAACCGGCCCAGCATGGGCGCCTGGCTCGTCTATGGCCTGGGTACGGAGAATCAGGACCTTCCCGGATTCATCGCCATGTCCCCCCGCGCACAGCCTCGCGGCACGCTGGCCAACTGGGGCAACGCCTTCCTTCCCGGCGCCTACGCCGGCAGCTACGTCAACATCGCCGAGATGAAGCCGGACGCGGTGATGCGTGACCTGAAGAACGCAGGTCTCTCCAAGCAGGATCAACAACGCCAGGTCGATCTTCTGGCGCAACTCAACCAGAAACACCTGCAGCGTCTGGAACGGGACCAGGATCTCGAAGCCGGGATCGCCTCGATGGAGATGGCCTTTCGGATGCAGTTCTCCGTGCCGGAGGTCTTCGACATCAGCCGGGAGTCGCAGGCCACCCGCGACCTCTACGGCGACAGCGAATTTGCCAAGGGTTGCCTGCTGGCCCGCCGACTGATCGAAAAGGGCGTCCGCGTGGTGCAGCTCTCCCTCTCCATCGACGGCTACGACATCGCCTGGGACACCGGCCACGAAAACATCGTCGAGGGCCACGCCCGTCTCGCCAAGGCCTGCGACCAAGGCATCGCAGCGCTGATCCATGATCTCAAGGCCCGCGGCCTCTTTGACGAAACGCTCATCGTCTGGGGAGGCGAGTTTGGACGCGCCCCCACTTCCGAAGGCGCCAAGGGTCGCGACCACGACCACTATGGCTACACCAACTGGCTGGCCGGCGGCGGGGTGAAACGCGGATACAGCTACGGGGCGACCGACGAATTCGGATGCAGCGCGGTCGAGAACCGCGTCCATGTCCACGACTTCCACGCCACCATCCTTCACCTGATGGGGCTCGATCACGAGAGGCTCACCTACCGATATTCCGGACGGGACTATCGGCTGACCGATGTCTCCGGGCGGGTGATCCAGGATCTCGTGGCTTGAACTCCCCTGCGCCACAGGAGTCCAACCAACGCCAAAGGCCCCATCCATGAACGCTCGCCATCCATTCGCTCTTCTCCTCTGCCCCCTGCTGCTCCTGGCCCCCGGATGCGAAC
>JBIKWS010000581.1:0-3461 GCA_044356195.1 Cyanophyceae cyanobacterium | reverse complement strand
ACCCACGCTGGCCTGGTGGATCAGCCAGCCGATCCGCGTGAAGGTGCCCGACCTGACCTCGGATCAGGTGGGATTCCTCCGCACCACGGCGCGGCGCACGTGGCATTACTTCGAGACGTTCGTCACGGCGGAGGAGAACTGGCTGCCGCCGGACAACTTCCAGGAAGCCCCGGTGACCGCCACCGCATCGCGTACCTCGCCGACGAACATCGGCCTGGCCTTGCTCGCCAACCTGGCAGCGCGGGACCTCGGATACATCCCACTCGGAGAAATGATCCAACGGACCGCGGCGACGCTGGGCTCGCTGCGTCGGTTGGAGCGGCACCGGCTCCACTTCTACAACTGGTACGACACGCGCACCCTGCGTCCGCTCCTGCCGCTGTATGTCTCGAGCGTCGACAGCGGGAACCTCGCGGGGCATCTGCTGACACTGGCCTCAGGACTTCGGGAGCAGGCCGATGCCCCGGTCTTCACGGCCGCGATCCTGCTCGGACTCGGCGACACCTTGCGCATCACGCGGTCCTTGTCGGCGGCACATCCCGCCATGGATCGGTTGGAGGAACTCCTCCGAACCCGCCCCACAACTCTGGCCGCTGCGGAGGCGCTTCTGGCCGAGGTCACGGACCACGCCTCCGCCCTCACGGCTGCCGCCGGACTTGTTCCCGGGGAAGGCCTCGAATGGGCGCAACGCCTCGTCCGGCAGTGCCGGGATCACCACGCCGAGTTGGCGGCCCTTCTTCCCGGACTGACGAACCACAGGACGGATCCGATGGCATGGACATCGCCCAAGCCACCGCCTTCCGGAGCGGCGGGCAATCTGCCCGTTTCGACCTCGTTGCGGGAACTGATGAAGGAAGGGCCCGACGGAGGTGCCGCATCAGGGCGACAGTTCCTCGCCACATTGGAGGCCCTGGCGGTCGATGCGGAGGACATGGCCGCCATGGATTTCACCTTCCTGTTCGATGCGACCCGCGACCTGTTCTGCATCGGGTACAACGTGGGCGAGCGCAGGGCGGATGCCGGCTACTACGACCTGCTGGGGTCCGAAGCCCGGCTCTGTTCCTACGTGGCCATCGCGCTCGGGCAGATTCCCCAGGACCACTGGTTCACGCTCGGACGACTGCTGGTGGCGTCCCATCGCCAACCGATCCTCGTTTCGTGGAGCGGGTCGATGTTCGAGTACCTGATGCCGTTGTTGGTCATGCCGACGCACGAGGGAACCCTTCTTGCGCAGACCTGCGATGGGGCGGTCCTGCGGCAGATCGCTTACGGCAAGATCCGCGGTGTGCCGTGGGGCATTTCTGAATCCGGCTACAACCGGACCGATGCCCAATTGAACTATCAATACCGTGCCTTCGGGGTTCCAGGACTGGGCCTGAAGCGCGGATTGGGCGACGACCTCGTCGTGGCACCCTATGCCACCGTCCTCGCGCTCATGGTGAGTCCGAGGCAGGCCTGCGAGAACCTCCAGCGACTTGCGGAGAAGGGTCTCAGCGGACAGTTCGGTTTCTACGAGGCGATCGATTACACGCCGTCCCGCCTTCCGCCGGGGGAGAACGAGGCGATCATCCGCTCCTTCATGGCGCATCACCAGGGCATGAGCCTCCTGTCGCTCGACAACCTGCTGTGCAACGCCGCCATGCAACGGCGGTTCATGGCGTGTCCGATGCTTCGCGCGGCGGAACTGCTCCTCCAGGAGCGGATGCCACGGACGGCAGCCACCGTGCTCACCGAATCCCCGTCCGTGATCGAACCGGAAGCGGGCTCCCGTCGGAACCAGGCGGCCATGCGCGTCTTCTCGAATCCGTCGCTCCCCGCGCCTGAAGTCCACCTGCTTTCCAACGGCCGCTACCACCTGATGATCACGAGCGCCGGCGGCGGCTACAGCCGTTGGCGCGGGGTCGCCATCAACCGTTGGCGCGAGGACGCCACCCGTGATTCGTGGGGAATGTTCGTGTACCTGAATGAGGAAGCCTCCGGTGAATCGTGGTGCGCCACGTTCCAGCCGGCGCTGCACTCCACCCGCGAATACGAGGCGATCTTCACCCAATCCCGTGCCGAGTTCCGGCAGCACCATGCAGGCATCGACCTCCATACCGAGATCAGCATCTCGCCTGAGGACGACATCGAGCTGCGTCGCATGACGTTGACCAATCGCACGCCGGTGGAACGCGTCATTGAGTTGACCACCTACTTCGAAATCGTCATCGCGGCCCCCGAGTCCGACATCACGCATCCGGCGTTCAGCAATCTCTTCGTCCAGACCGAATTCCTCCGCGATTCCTCGGCGATCCTGGCGACGCGGCGGGCGCGCTCCGCGGAAGAGCATCCTCCGTGGCTCCTGCACCTGCTTCTCGCCCACGAGCCGCACCACGGTGCGGTGTCCTGTGAAACCGACCGGGCGCGCTTTCTGGGACGGGGGCGTTCCCCGTCCAACCCGCTTGCCATGGACTCGGCAGGGCCGCTTTCCGACACCGCGGGAGCGGTGCTGGATCCCATCGCGTCGCTCCGGCGAAAGGTCACCGTGCCGGCGAACGGGTCGCTGACCGTGGACATGATCGTGGGGATCGCTGCGGATCGGGAAGCGGCGGTGGCCCTGGTGGGCCGGTATCAGGGCGAACGCATGGCAGATCGAGCCCTCGACCTCGCCTGGATCCACAACCAGGTCACCCTGCAACAGCTCGGCATCACCGAGGCGGAAGCCCAGACCTACGGTCAACTCGCCGGTGCCTTGGTCTTCGCGGATCCCGTCCGGCGCGCGGCCCCAGCGGTGCTTGCGGCCAACCGTCGCGGTCAGGGTGGACTGTGGAGTCACGGCATCTCGGGCGATCTTCCCATCGTCCTGCTGCGGATCACCGATGGCGAGAAGGGGAGCCTGGTGGAACAGGTGATCCACGCCCACGCCTATTGGAGGACCAAGGGTCTCGAAGTCGACCTCATCATCCTCATCGAGGATTCGTCGACCTACCGTCAGGCCATCCACGACCAGATCAGCAATCTCGTCTCGTCCGGCATCGCCGCCCAGCTTCTCGACAAACCAGGCGGCATCTTCGTGCGTCGCCTCGATCAGATTCCTGCGGAGGATCACCTGCTGTTCCAGGCCGTTGCCCGCATCGTGCTGACGGACACCCGCGGAAGCCTCGCGACCCAGCTCGAACAACGCTCCCATCTGGAATCCCAGGTCCACGCGTTCCGTCCTTCAAGGCTTCGGATGGATCCGGTCGCGGTCGGATTGCCGGAGGCAGACCTGCACTTCGACAACGGTCTGGGCGGGTTCTCGTCGGACGGATCGGAGTACGTCATCCGACTTCCGTCGGGATCCGTGACCCCGGCTCCCTGGGTGAACGTGATGGCCAACCCGGGCTTCGGAACGGTCGTCAGTGAGTCGGGTGCTGGCTATACGTGGAGCGAGAACGCCCACGAGTTCCGCCTGACGCCGTGGAGCAATGACCCGCTGCAGG
>JBIKWS010000580.1:0-3468 GCA_044356195.1 Cyanophyceae cyanobacterium | reverse complement strand
AGCGCTTGTTGCGGGCGAACACAGCCGTTGCGGTGGTGATCGGGACGGTGATGGTGCTGGCGATGGCGGCCTTGTGGCAGGGGGTACGCGCCACGCGCCTGGAGAAGGAGGCCCGGGTGGAACAGCAGCGCGCGGCGCGTGCGGAGGAGGGGGCTCGGACGGACCTGTGGCGGGCGCTGGTCGCGGAAGCCCGGGGCAAACGGTTGGGCCAAACACTGGACCGACGCTCGCAGGCCCTGGAATCGATCCGCAAGGCCGCCCAGCTGTTTCCCACGCCGGAGTTGCGGGCGGAAGCGGTGGCGACGCTTTCGTCGCCCGTGCGGCGGATCGAAGCTTCGGTGGCGATCGATGCCTCGGTGACGGCCCAGGAATTGGATGGGGCGCTCCGGTTCTGCGCGCTGGGGTTCGCGAATGGCGACGTCGTGATCCGTCGCCTGTCCGATGGGGCCGAAATCTGGCGTCGGACGCTGGTGCAGGCGGATGTCACGCCGGACCAGGGGCACGTGATCTCGTTGGACTTTTCGCCCAATGCCGAACTCCTGTCCGTCCGGCACAACCGGGGGGCTCTGGTGGTGTGGCGTGTTGCCAGTGGCGAGCGGGCGTATGTGCGCGACGCGGATCAACTTCGAAGACCGGCGAGCCGCGGGTTGTTCAGCAGCGACGGGGAGTATCTGGTGGCTCCGGTTTTCTTGCCCGACGGCTTCGAGGTGATGGAAGCGCGCACTGGGAAGACGGTGGCGCATTTCCCGGAAGTGGGTTCATTCCATCACGCGGCCGTGCGACCGGGGCGCCGGCAGTTTGCGGCGTATGACGGAACGAAGGTGCGGCTTCTGGACTGGGAGAAGCGTCGGATGGTGCTGGAATTGCCGGTGCCCTATGGCGCGTTGCGGATGGCGTGGAGTCCCGATGGCCGTCATCTGGCAATCTTTGGAAATTCCCTGGAACTCAAGGTCTGGGATGTGGAGGAACGGCGGGCGCGGACGTTGCGGGGGCATCAGGATTCGTTGTACGACGGAATGTTCGATCCTGCGGGAGAACGGTTGGCAGCCTTGTCGCAGGACGGCGTGACGCGCATCTGGAGCCTGAACGACGGGCGCGTGCTGGATACCGCGGCGGACCGGAGGCTGATCCGATGGGGCGTGGGTGGTCGCGCGGGATGGCTGGTCCCGCGGCGGAGCGTGGACGTCTGGCAGGAGGAACCGGCAGCAGGATGTCAACGGCTGGGTACCGGGGAGGTGTCCTTTGATCCCATGCTGATGGACGTGAGCCGGGATGGGCGTTGGGCGTTGACCGTTGTTCCGTCCGAAGGATTGCGTGTGTGGCGGGTGGACGGCCCGGGGGCGTCGCAGTGGCTGCCACTGCCCGGGGTCCGGTCGGCGTGCTTCGATCCGGGGACGAACCGGGTCCACCTCATCCGCGATGGCCGTGTAGCCACGGCGGAGTATGCGGAGGTGTCGGGAACGGCGGGCGAGGGATTGCGGTTGGGAGCCGTGGTGGACGAGGTGTTGGACCTTCCGGAAGTGGATCGCATTGCTTGTGCGGTCGCGAGTGGACGACGTGTTTGTACGATCCTTCCAGTGGGGCGGGTGTACCTGCTGGGGCCGCCGGGATCCGGCGATCGGGCGATTGTCCCCGCGATTGAGCACAGCGCGATGGTCTTTACCGGGGGCACCGCGCATGGGGCTGGGGCGCTGGCGCTGAGTCCGGACGGACGGTGGTTGGTGTGCGGTGCGGATGGCCTTAACGGCACGTGGGTGTACGACACACGGACGGGGGAACGGGTGCAGTTGCTGGATAATCGGATGAAGGGAGCACAGTTCAGTCCGGACGGGCGGCTCCTGGTCCTGAATGGGCCTCCGGAGTGCCGCGTGTTGCGGACGGAGGATTGGAAGGAGATCTGGAAGCGTCCGCTGGAATCCTCGTTGTACCAGTTCCATGGGAGCGCGGCTTTTTCCCCGGACGGATCGCGTCTTGGCTTTCTGGTGGGACCGCGGCGGGTGGCGTTGGTGGAGGCGGCGACGGGGAAGGAGTTGGTGATCCTCGAGGGTTCCTCCGGCGCGCCAGTGCTGGCATTGCGCTGGACGCCGGGACGCGATGGAGGCGCGTTGGCTGCGGCCACGCGGGATCTTTCCATCAGCGTGTGGCATCCGGAGGCGTTGCAACGGGAGTTGCGGGAGCTTGGGCTGGACTGGGCCACGCCGGTGTCGGCGGTGCCGAAGGTTGGCGCAGCTGCGGCGGATCCGTCGGGTCTGGGTTCGATCGTGTGGACGTCGGTGGGAATCCTGATGACGGCAGGCGGCGTGGCGGGGATCTCGCTGCTGTTCCTGCGGCGGCATCGAAGCCTGATCGAGGATTATGCGGAGACCGAGGCACGCAGCCTGAAGCGCGAACAGGAACTGGAGATCGAGCGCGAGGTGAGCCGGTTGAAAAGCAGCTTCGTGGCGATGGTTTCGCACGAGTTCCGGACCCCGCTGGGCATCACCATGAGCGCCGTGGAATTGCTGCGGCATTACCATGATCGACTCACGCCGGCGAAACGTGCGGAGTTGCTGGAAGACATCCACAGTTCGACGCGGCACATGAGCGGGTTGATGGAGCAGGTGCTGCTGCTCGGGCGGGTCGAGGCCGGCAAGCTGGGGATGAAACCGGCCCCGATGAACGTGGTGGGATTGATCGAGAAGCTGGCGGACGAAAGCCTTTCGGCGTCGGATCGGAAGTGTCCGGTCAATCTGGAAGTCCGTGGGAAGCTGGAAGGGGCGGAGGGCGACGAGGCGCTGGTGCGTCACATCGTGGGCAATCTGGTCTCGAACGCCGTGAAGTATTCACCGGCGGGATCGCCGGTGGATGTGCTGCTGGAGCGCGAAGGCCCGATGGCCGTCGTGACCGTCCGGGATCGGGGCATCGGCATTCCGGAGCCGGAACTGCCGCAGTTGTTCCAGGCGTTTCATCGCGCGACGAACGTCGGGGAGATCCCGGGGTCCGGGCTCGGGTTGGTCATCGTGAAGCGGTGTGTCGACCTCCATGGCGGCACGATCTCGGTGCAGTCGACCGTGGGGAAGGGGACCGAGTTCCGGGTGCGGTTGCCCGTGTTTCGGTAAGAGGGGCTGCAAGCCCCGGTCTGGAGGCGGGAACTGGGACGGGGAGGCGATGTCCTCATCGCCGTTGGGAAGGGGCTTTGGTTTGGCGGTGGGGAGGGGTTTCGGCAGACTCCGGGGATGGTTGATCAGGAAGCACCATTGGGGTTGATCGCGGGGAGCCGGCGGCTGCCGTTCGTATTCGCGGCGGAGGCCCGGCGGCAGGGGCGTCGCGTGGCGGCGGTGGCCTTCGATGGGGAGACGGACCCAGCGTTGGCGTCCGAGGTCGACACGGTGGCGTGGGTCAAGGTGGGACAGTTGGGTCGCATGATCGAGGCGCTGAAGGAACGCGGGGTGCGCGAATGCGTGATGCTGGGCCAGATTGCGCCGAGCA
>JBIKWS010000040.1:0-12127 GCA_044356195.1 Cyanophyceae cyanobacterium | reverse complement strand
TCCTTTCCGATCGCGACCCTGACCAACGCCACACTCGACGCCTACAAACTCCTCGACGCCGTCGCCACGTCCCCATTGCGCGATCGGCTCTACCGCGAATCCCTCCGCGCCTACGGCCTCGTTCTTCTTGTCGAAGGTTCGGACACCGCCGCCAACCAACGCGCGCAGGCCGCCGCCCAGGCCGCCATCGACGCCACCGCCAAGCTCATCCCGGGCATGCCCAAGCCCGTCGACATCCCGCCGCAACTCATCGTCCTACCCGCCACCGCCCAGGCCGCTGAATCGATCCTGCTCTGGGGTCTCGGTTTCGAACCCGCCCCCTCCGACCAACCCCGGCTTGCCCTCCTCTACGGTCGCGGCCGCCGGCTTGGTTCCCCCCTCGAAGGCCCCCTGATCACCCAGACCGTTCTCCGCGAACGCCTCGTGCTCATCGGTCAGGATTGCGAGTGCGACCTCGACCGCGCCTGGCTCCGCGGCCCCCTGTACCCGGGCCGCTGGGACCGCAGCCTCCAGGAAGTCGCCGCCAAGGTCCTCGGCTTCGATCCGGAAAACCCCATGGTCCGCGCCGAAGTCTCCCGCATCATCGAACGCGGCCCCCAACCCGGCCAAAAGAAGAAGAACGCCGGCACCGCCCAGGCCCTCGGCTACTCCGAGGAATCCGTCGAATCCCCATCCAACGATCAGTCGGATCAGACCGATCGGACGGATCAGACTGAGCAGACTGATCCTCCGCAGCCTACCCAATCCTCCCGCACCCTCTGGGTGTTCCTCGCAGGTGCCCTCACCGCCACCGTGACCGCCGGCGTCTGGCTCTTCATCCGTTCCTCCTCCCGCTGATGCCCCTCCTTTCCCTCATCCTCCGCGAACTGCGACACCACCGCTTCAACGCGGTGCTCTCCCTGCTCGGTCTTGTCGCTGCCGTCGCGCTCCTCGTTGTCATCCGTCTCCTCACCACCGCGGCCGAACGCGAAACGCGGCGCGTCGTGCGCGACCTCGGATTCAACCTGCGCATCATCCCCCGCGAGACCGACCCCGAGCTCTTCTTCGCCACCGGTTACTCGGACAAGACCCTGCCGGCCGACGCCGTCCAACGCCTCGCCAGCGGTGCCCAGACCTTCATCAGTTTCAATCACCTCACCGCCTCGCTCGAACGGCGCATTCCCATCGGCGATCGCGAGGCCATCCTCACCGGCCTCGGCCCCGCCGTGGTGGGTGGTGGCGAGAAAAAGCAGCCGATGGGTTTCAACATCGCTCCGGGCAAGGCGCACGTCGGATTCCTCCTCGCCCGCCGTCTCGGTGCCAAACCTGGCACGTCCCTGCCCGTCCAGGGCCGACTCCTGACCGTCGAAAAGGTCCTCGTCGAAAGCGGTACCGACGACGACATCCGCCTCTTCACCTCCCTCGCCGACGCCCAGGCCATCCTCAACCTCCCGGGACGCATCTCCGAGATCAAGGCCATCGACTGCCTCTGTCTCACCGCCGACCAGGATCCCCTCACCCAACTCCGCGCCGCCCTCGCCAAACTCCTCCCCGAGGCCCAGGTCCTCCAGATGCGCACGATGGCCGATGCCCGCGCCAAACAACGCCAGACTGCCGAACGGTACTCCCGCTTCGCCGTGCCCCTCGTCCTCGGCATCGGTGCCGCCTGGGTCGGGATCCTCGCTGCGCTCAACGTCCGCGAACGCCGCGCCGAACTCGGTCTCTGGCGCGCGCTCGGCCACGGCTCCGGCCGCATCGCCGCCCTCTTCCTTGGCCGCGCCGCCCTCCTGGGAATCGCCGGAGCCGCCCTCGGCTACCTTCTCGGGAATGCCATCGGACTCCACTACGGACCAAAGCTCTACCCCGTCACGGCCGGTGGATTCGCCGCCGAACACGCCCTGCTCGGCTGGGCACTGTTGGTCACCCCCGCCTTCGCCGCCCTCGCCGCCTTCCTCCCCGCCATGATCGCCGTGGCCCAGGACCCGGCCGAAACCCTCCGCGCCGACTGACCATGGTCACCTGCTCCCACCTCACCCGGAACTACACCACCCGCCCGGGCAGCGTCGCCGGCATACTCGACATCTCCCTCGAGATCCCCGCAGGCGAATTCGCCGTCCTCCAGGGTCCCTCCGGTTGCGGGAAATCCACCCTGCTCCTGTCCATCGGCGGAATGCTCCGGCCCGAATCCGGCTCCGTCTCCGTCGCAGGCACCGACATCTATTCCCTGTCCGCCAGCCAGCGCGCCGACTTCCGCGCCTCGCGCCTGGGCTTCGTCTTCCAACTCTTCCACCTCGTCCCCTACCTGACCGTCCGCGAAAACATCCTCGCCGGCATGTCCACCAGCCAGGCCCGCACCCTCGCCGCCCACGTCGATTCCCTCATCCACGACCTCGGCCTCTCCGACCGGCGCAACGCCCACCCCGGCACCCTTTCCGCCGGTGAACGCCAGCGCGTCGCGCTCGCCCGCGCCATGGCGCGTAAACCCACCCTCATCCTCGCCGACGAACCCACCGGCAACCTCGACCCCGCCAACGCCCACCTCGTTTTCCAGCACCTCGACCGCTTCCGCCGCGACGGCGGCACCGTCCTCGTCGTCACCCACGGCAACGACGCCGCCCCCTTCGCCACCCGAACCCTTCGCCTCGAATCCGGCCGCCTCGCCCAAAACCCCTTCCCCCTTTCCGCATGAACTCCTCCCTCCCTGCCTCCCCCGTAGTCGCCGACGTCAGGAGGCGCACTCTCCCTCTCTTCACCACCCTCCTCACCCTCGCCCTCGGCAGCGCCTCCGCCCACGCCACCGATTGGCCCACCTACCGCCACGACTACTCCCGCAGCGGCGTTTCCCCGGATCCCCTTCCCAAATCCCCCACCGAAGCCTGGTCCTGGCAATCCCAGCACCCGCCCCAACCCGCCTGGCAAGGCGAGGCCAAATGGGACGGCTGGAACAAGGTCTACGACCTGAAGCCACGCCAGATCTTCGACCGCGCCTTCCACGTCGTCGTCGCCGCCAACCGCGCCTATTTCGGTTCCTCTGCGGACGACACCGTCCGCTGCCTTGACGCCCGCACCGGCGCTCCCCTCTGGACCTTCCACACGGAAGGCCCCGTCCGCCTCGCCCCTTCCATCGTCGACGGCCGCGCCTACTTCGGTTCCGACGACGGCTGCGTCTACTGCGTCGATGCCGCCACCGGAAAGCTCGCCTGGAAGACACGCGCCACGCCCGTCGACCGCCGCATCCCCGGCAACGGCCGCCTCATCTCCGTCTGGCCCGTCCGCACCTCCCTCGTCGTCCAGGACAACACGATCTACACCACCGCCGGAATGTTCCCGGCGGAAGGTGTTCACCTCGTCGCCCTCAACGCCGCGGACGGATCCGAGAAGTGGCGCCAGATCCAGAGCGACCTTCCCGCGCAAGGCTACCTCCTCGCCTCGAAATCCCGTCTCTATGTTCCCGCCGGACGCGATAACCCCGCTGTCTGCGATCTCCAGAGCGGCAAGCGCGTCCGCGTCGTCGAAGGCGCCGGCGGCACCTACGCCCTGCTCACCGACGACATGCTCGTCTTCGGCCCCGGCAAGACCGGCCAACTTGGCGCCGTCGAGGACGGCAGCTCCGACCAACTCGCCACCTTCCAGGGTAACCACATGATCGTGACGCCCACCCGCTCCTATCTCCACTCCGACACCGAGATCACCGCCCTCGACCGCGCCCGCTATCTCGAACTCGCCCGCGAACGCAAACGCCTCACCCGCGAACAGGGCACCCTCGGCAAGAAGCTGAAAGCCCTCGGCAACAAACCCGGCACCGAAGCCGACCGCACCGCACTCCAGGCCCAACTCGCCGATCTCGGCCGCAAGCTCGACGACGCCACCCAAGGCATGGACCAGTGCCTCCTCTGGAAGGCCCCCTCCACCTGGCAACACTGCATCGTCCTCGCTGGCGACACCCTCGTCGCCGGTGGCAAGGACGAGGTCGTCGGCATCGACGCCACCACCGGCAAGGTCGCCTGGACCCGCAAGGTCAACGGCCGCGCCTACGGCCTCTCCGCCGCCGACGGTGCCGTCTTCGTCTCCACCGACCAGGGTTCCATCCACTGCCTCCGCCAAGGTGCCACCCAAGCCTCCAAGTAGGACCCAGCCATGAACTTCAAACCAGCAGCCGGATCCACCCATCGCCACGAGTCCAAGGCACTCCCTCTTCCATCTGTGGAATCCGTGAACCTGAAAAAGGCGGTTGGATCCACAGATTACACCGATTCCACAGATTGGAAGCCGGTTGAGGGAGACTGTCGTTTCACCCCGCGGGAGACAGGGAAACTGCGAAGCGGTGGCGCCTCTTGTTCCTGTCCATCTGTGAAATCTGTGAAATCTGTGGATCACCCACCGGCCCCCTCCCGCATCAATCCGTGGATCGCCGCCGTCGCCCTCGCCCTTTCGCCGGTCGCCGCGTTCGGCCAGGAAGCCGGGCTCATCGGCCACTGGGAATTCTCCCCGGACCGCACCCAGAATTCCGGCATGCGTGCCGTCTCCGGCAAGGAAGTCTCCTTCTCCGGCAACCCCCGCGTCGTCAAGGACCCGCCCCCCGCCCGCGTCGAACTCGCCGGCCGCGATGAATCCATCGTGATCGCCTCGGGCATCGACAAGACCCTCCTTCCCGCCACCGAGATGACCGCCGAAGCCTGGGTACGCGTCGACAAGACCTCCCAATGGGGCGGTCTTGTCGGAGCCCTTCAGGACAACGGCGAATTCGAGCGCGGCTGGCTCCTCGGTTTCGTGAACTCGAACTTCTCGCTCGGCCTCGCCACCGAGAAGGCGGGCCGCATGACCTACCTGGCCTCCACGAAGCCCTTCGAGACGAATCACTGGTACCACGTCGCCGGCACCTATGACGGCACCGAGATGCGCGTCTTCGTCAACGGCGAGCTCACCGCCACCTCGCGCGAACAGTCCGGCCCCATCTTCTACCCGCCCGCCGCCCCCTTCGTCATCGGCAGTTACAAGGACGACGACGAACGTTACCCCCTCACCGGCGCCATCCACGACGTCCGCGTCTATCGCCGCGCCCTCAAGTCCGAGGAAATCGCCGCGCACTACAACGCCAAGAAATCGATCTTCCCCAAGCCCGCGCCCGCTCCGCGCTTCTTCAAGCCCGCCTTCGGTCCGTTCGTTGACTGGACCGACCGACGCTCCGCCGTCGTCACCTGGGAAACCGAGTCTGCCCAACCCACGCGGCTGACCCTTGAACTTCCCGGCGGCACCCTTCGCCAACTCGGCGACCAGCAATCCCGCACCAGCCACTCGGTCACCCTCGATAACCTCGAACCCGACCTCGAGCACCACTACCGCCTCGCTGCCCCCGACGAAGACGGCAGGCCCGTCGTCTCGCGCCGCTACCAGTTCGACACCTCGTTCTTCTACCAACCCGCGCGTCTCCGTGCGCCCACGAAGCCATCGACTCCCGCCGCCACGGCCCAGGCCATCGCCAGCCTTGGTGCCCGCGACGGATACTCGCTCCTCTTCGGTGCCACCGACGGCCAACTCGCCGCTGAACTCGCCCGACAGATCTCCGCCGACATCGTCGTCGTTGAACCCGACGCCGCCCGCATCCCCAACATCCGCGCGGCCCTCACCGAATCCGGTGCCCAGGGCATGCGCGCCTCCGTCCACCACATCCCCGGTGCCCAACTGCCCTACGGCGACCTCATCGCCAACCTGATCGTCCTGACCGGGCAAAAGCCGCCGGCCGTCCCTGCCGCCGAACTCCACCGCGTCCTCCGTCCATCCGGCGGAACCTTTGCCGTCGTTGGCAGCGACATTGACCTCCCGGCCTATCGCCAGTGGCTCGAAGGCTCGCCGCTCGCCGAAGCCAAGGCCGGGCCCAATCCGCAGGTCCCCCTCGTCTTCACCCGCGGAAAGCTTCCCGGCGGCGGCGAATGGGGGCACCAGTATGGCGGACCCGACAACTCCTCCTGCTCCCAGGACGAACTCGTGAAGGGGGATCTGCAGGTCGCGTGGTGGGGTGATCCCGGCCCGCGTCCCATGCCCGATCGCGGCAACCGCAACCCCGCCCCGCTCTCCGTCAACGGCCGCCTCTTCATCCAGGGCAACCGCATCCTCTTCGGCCTCGACGCCTACAACGGCGCCATCCTCTGGAACTGGTCCGCTCCCGAAGTCCGCCGGGCCAACGTCACCCGCGACTGCTCCAACATGGCCGCTTCCGGCGACACCCTTTACCTCGCCCACAACAAGTTCTGCATCGCCGTCGACGGCCAGACCGGCAGCCGCGCCCGCCGCTTTGAAGTTCCGCGCTCCGGAGCCAACGGCCCACGCGACTGGTCCTATGTCGCCGCCGGCCGCGACCTCCTCATCGGCAGCCGCGTGAAACCCGAGGGCTCCTACCTCGGCGACGACGGCGAATGGTACGAGGAATACGCCCCCGACCAGGTCAGCCGCGTCACCAGCGACCTGCTCTTCGCCCTCGATCCCGCCACCGGCAAATCCCTCTGGGAATACAAGGGCGGTGCCGTCCTCAACTCCACCATCACCATCGGCGACGGCATGATCTTCTTCATCGAGAGCCGCAACCCCGCCGCCGTCCAGAGCGCCACCTGCCGAATCCAGAACGAACTCCTCACCGACCAGCACCTCGTCTGCCTCGACCAGCGCACCGGCAAGCGGCTCTGGGAAAAGGATCACGACTTCTCCTCCCTGCAGTTCATGACGTACCTCGTCTACGGCAAGAACACGGTCGTCGTCACCGGCACCGACCGGAACAAGCATTTCCACACCACCGCCTTCAACGCGCCCTCCCAGAAGCAGCCCTCCGGCTCCGGGGACGACATCGCCGCCGCCATCGGAGGACGCGTCCTCTGGACCGAATCCCACAAGGAGGACAAGGGCCACCACTCCGGCCACCTCCAGCACCCCGTCGTCATTGGCGACGTGTTCTACTCCGACCAGCGCTCCTTCAATCTCACCACCGGTGAAACCCTCCGGAAGGACCTCCCCGAGCGCCGCGGCTGCGGCGTCATGTCCGCCGGCAAGGACGCCATCTTCTTCCGACACCACTTCCACGGCATGTGGGACCTCGCCACCGACAAGCGCTCCCAGTTCATGGGCATCCGCTCCGGCTGCTGGCTCTCCATGATCCCCGCCGGCGGCCTCCTCCTCGCCCCCGAAACCTCCGCCGGCTGCTCCTGCACCCACTCCATCCAGACGTCCATAGGGTACATCCCGAAGAAGCGGTGACCCAGCGGATCAGTCGGATCGGTCGGATCAGACTGATCAGACTGATCATCCCCCCTTACTTCCCAAACATCTCCCCGAAGAAATCCCCCGGGTTCCACCGTGGGGCTTCCTTGGCGTCTCCCACCTGCCGGAGCACATCCACCATGAACCGCACGAACCTCACCGAGGAGTCGGCATCGCGCGGCAGGGACAGGTCATCGGAAGGCCGGTGGTAGTGCTCCTTCACGAAGATCTCCGGCGTCACCACACCCGCATCCGCCGTTGTCCCCGGAATGTCTGCGACCTTCGGGAAGATCGCCGGCACTCCCAGCCGGATGAATGAATACTGGTCGCTGCGGATGAACGTCACCCGTTCCGGCCTCGGATCCGGCACCAACTCCAGCCCCGCCCGCCCCGCCGCCTTCTCCACCGGACCCCGCAACGTGGAGTGCTCGACGCCCAGCACCGTGAACTTCCGCGTCGGCTGCGTCACCAGGACCATGTCCAGGTTCACGTTCGCCACCGGACGCCCCACCCCCTGGGGAAAATGCTGCGCCAGATACTCGGACCCGCGCAGTCCCTTCTCCTCCGCCGTCACCGCCGAGAACACGATCGTCCGCTTCGGACGCTTCCCCTCCGTCGCCAACGCCCGCGCCGTCTCCAGCATCATCGCGATCCCGACGGCGTTGTCGTAAGCCCCGTTGTAGATCCCGTCGCCGTTCACCGCCGTGCCGATCCCCTGATGGTCCAGGTGCGCGGTCACCACCACACATTCTCCGGCCAACTCCGGATCTGAACCGCGCAGCACGCCAATCACGTTGGGACTGGTGATGCGTTGATGCGCGGCACCCACCGCCAGCGTCGCCTCGACGTTCAACGGAAAAGCCTGCAACTCGCCCCGTTCGCCCGCAGCCAGCACCTCCGCCAACGGCTTCGGTCCTCGGGCAAACACCTTGGCCGCACCCGCCGGACTCAGGCTCCCGCTGACCTTCAACTCCGGCACCACGTCCGCCGGAGTCCCGTCGTCCCAGAGCCATCGCATCGAGGGAAACCGCGCCTGCATCACCTGCCGCGCCCACGGTGATTCCACCAGATCTTTCGGTGTCGGCACCGAGAGGACGCCAATCGCGCCTGCCTCCGCCAAGGCCTTCGCCTTCTGACGCCCATGCGAATGATGCGCGAGCGCCGTTGCCGGAAACCGCGACGGTGCCTTCGACAACACCACCGTGATCTTGCCGCGCAGATCCACGCCGGAGAGGTCATCGTGCCCCAATTCCGGCGCTCGAACCCCAAAGCCCACGAACACCAACGGAGCCGTCACGGAGGCATTCGTCCCGGTGAACGGCGCACCGATCAGGAAGTCCGCCGGACAATCGAGCACCTCGGTGCCGCCCGCATGACGCAGGCTCAACTGACGGCTTTCCTCGACCACCTGGCTCTCCAGGAATGGGACCACCTGGAACCATCCATTGGTGCCCAACCCCGGATCGAGCCCCAGCTTCGCGAACTGCGTCGCCACGTAGCGCGCCGCAATCTCATGCCCTCGGGTCCCGGCTCCCCGCCCCTCGAGCAGGTCATCCGCCAGAAATGCGATGTGCCCGCCGATCGCACGTTCCACCGCCCGTCCTGGCCCATCGATCACCTCCCGACGCTGGTGCGCGCACCCCGCCGCGAGAAAAGCCGCCGTCACCGCCACCGTGGTCCGTATCACGCCGTTCATCGGCGCAGTGTGCGGACACCGCCGGAAAATGACTACGGCAACCGTTCCCCGCGCGAGGCCACCAGCAACCGATACCAATCATCCCGGCTGACCTCGACCGACGCCGCCTTCGCCAGCGCCGCGATCCGTGCCGGATTCACCGATCCCACCACCGGCACCATCGCCGTCGGATGCTTCAACAACCACGCCACGGCCAACTCCGTACGTCCCACCCCATAGGTCGGGGCGAGAACATCCAGTTCAGTCCGCACGCGCTCCGCCCGTGCCTGGGCCTCCGCCGGCAATCCCGTCAGCGGGCCATCACCCAACTGGCCGCGACCCAGCGGACTCCACGCCGTCGGCGTGATCCCGTCCATCAGGCACTGATCCAGCGTCCCATCCTCGAGCGTCGCCGTGTGGATGAGGCTGACCTCCACCTGATGCGTCAACAGCGGGAATCCACACGCCCGCTGCAAGGCTGTCACCTGGCTCGGCCGGAAGTTCGAGACGCCGAATTCCCGCACCTTGCCCGCCGCCCGCAACCGGACGAACGCTCCCGCCACCTCCGCGGGATCCATCAGGTAATCGGGCCGGTGGAGCATCAACAGGTCCATCGTCTCCAGGCCCATCCGACGAAGCGACCCCTCGACCGAAGCCTCGATGTAGGCCGCGGAGAAGTCGTAGCGACCCACCGCACCCGCCGGTTCCCCAAAGCGTCGGATCCCGCACTTGCTGGCCACGACGATCCGATCCCGCGTAGCGGGACGTTCCTTCAGGGCCGCCCCGAAGATCCGTTCGCAGGCGCCCCCGCCGTAAATGTCCGCGAGATCGAAGAACGTGTAGCCCGCGTCGAGCGCCGCATGCACCGCACGCTTGCCCGTGGCGTCCCCGTCCGCCGGCGGCGGAGCCCCTTCGGACCCCGCCAACCGCCAACACCCGTACGCCAACCGCGAGACCGCCAACGACGATCTCCCCAGCAATTGTGTCTTCATGCGCCGTCTAAAACAGCTCAGTCCGATCCGTCGGATCCGTCGGATCAGACTGATCAGACTGATCCTCCCACTCCTGCCAAACTACAGGCCCAGATCCGTCACGGCACCTTGGGATGCGGACGACACCGTGGCGGCGTACTTCGCCAGCACGCCCCGGGTGTAGCGCGGCTTCGGCTGCTTCCACTTGCGCAACCGGGCGTCCAGTTCCTTCGCCGGGATCTCCAGCGTGATAGCACGCTTCTCCGCATCGATGCGGATGGCGTCACCGTTCTTGACCACGGCCAACGGCCCACCGGCGTACGCCTCGGGCGTGACGTGCCCGATAACGAATCCGTGCGAACCACCCGAGAACCGGCCGTCCGTGATCAACGCCACGTCCTTGCCGAGCCCCTTGCCCATGATCGCCGACGTCGGCGACAGCATCTCGCGCATGCCGGGTCCGCCCTGGGGTCCTTCGTACCGGATCACGATCACGTGGCCGGGCTTCACCTTGCCGTTCAGGACTCCCTGCAACGCCGTCTCCTCGTTCTCGAACACGATCGCCTTGCCGCTGAAGTGCAGGCCTTCCTTGCCCGAGATCTTCCCAACCGCGCCGCCGGGGCACAGGTTGCCGCGGAACACCACCAGATGGCTGCTCGGCTTGATCGGGTTGTCGAAGCCCCGGACGATGTCCTGCCCCTTCGGATACTTCGGAGCCTTCTTGAGATTCTCGCGCATCGTCTTGCCCGTCACGGTCATCACGTCGCCGTGGAGCAGGCCCTCGTCCAGGAGCATCTTCATCAGGGGCACCGTGCCGCCAATCTCAACGAGGCGCGCCATGACGTACTTGCCGCTCGGCTTGAGGTCCGCCAGCACCGGCACCCGCTTCCCGACACGCGTCCAGTCATCCAGCGTGAGCTTCACGCCCGCGCAATGCGCCATCGCGATCAGGTGCATCACCGCATTCGTCGAACCGCCGAGCGCGATCACCACCGTCATCGCATTCTCGAAGGCCTCCTTCGTCAGGATGTCCCGAGGCTTGATGCCACGTCGGATCATCTCCATCACCGCGGCACCCGCGCGCTCGCAGTCGTTGGTCTTCTCGTTCGAGATCGCCGCCTGCGCCGATGAATTCGGCAGGCTCAGCCCGAGCGCCTCGATCGCCGACGCCATCGTGTTCGCCGTGTACATGCCGCCGCAGGATCCCGCGCCCGGGATCGCCACCTCGGCAATGGCCTCGACTTCCTCCTCGGTGCACTTGCCCGCCGCATACTTGCCCACGGCCTCGAAGATGTTCACCAGGTCGACGTCCTTCTCGCCGTGTGTCCCCGGCATGATCGTGCCGCCGTACACGAAGATCGACGGGCGGTTCAGCCGCGCCATCGCCATCACGCAGCCCGGCATGTTCTTGTCGCAGCCACCCACGGCCACGAACCCATCAAAGCCCTGGCAACCCACCACCGTCTCGATCGAGTCCGCGATCACATCGCGCGACACCAGCGAGTACTTCATGCCCTCGGTGCCCATCGAGATGCCGTCCGAGATCGTGATGGTATTGAAGACGACCGCCTTGCCGCCCGCGTCGTTGATCCCCATCGCCACGCTCACCGCCAACTGGTCGATGTGCATGTTGCAGGGCGTGACCATGGACCAGGTCGACGCCACACCCACCTGCGGCTTCTTGAAGTCCTCCTTCTTGAATCCCGTGGCATACAACATGCCGCGGCTGGGCGCCCGTTCGATCCCGTCCACGACGATCGACGAAAACGCGCGTTCCTGTGCTCTTGCTGCCGGCTTCTTCTTCATGCGTCCGGCCATCCTCCGAAACCCAGCCCCCTTCGCCAACAAGGAAGTTCCAGCGGAAGTTCCCAGTTCCCAGTGGCCAGTTCCCAGTGGTCGGGTGGGGGCACCCGGCCTTCAATGCCTTGAAACCTGCATCTTCAAACTTCAATCTTCGCCCCCAGAACTCCCCCCATGCTGACCGCCCTGTTCGTGGCGACCCGGATCCTCGCCAATCCGGTATCCAACGTCCTGCAGAAGCAACTCACCCAGAGATCCTGCGACCCCGGCGTCATCATCGCCGCCACACATGTCCTGCTCGCGATCACGGTCCTGCCCCTGCTCGCGGGCCCTGTCTCCCTCACCCTCCCCGGTGCGTTCTGGATTCCGATGGCGGCCTGCGCCCTTCTGGCCGTGGCCAGCAACACGCTCATCGTGGCGGCCCTCCGTTCCTCCGATCTGTCCGTGCTTGGCC
>JBIKWS010000579.1:0-3489 GCA_044356195.1 Cyanophyceae cyanobacterium | reverse complement strand
GGCCGAATTTGAGCGCCACCATGAAGAAACTCTTCGCTGTTGTTGCCTCCCTCTTCGTCGCGGTTGCCGCCTACGCCGGTGAATTCCCCGACATCAGCGTCAAGGAAGTGAAGGCCCTCGTTGCTTCCAAGAAGGCTGTCCTCGTCGACGTCAACGGCACCCAGTCCTGGAAGAAGGGACACGTCCCGGGCGCCTTGAACTTCGACGCCGTGGAGAAGGAATTCGCCAAGTCCCTCCCCGAGGACAAGAACACCCTCATCGTCGCCTACTGTGGCGGCCCCCGCTGCAGCGCCTACAAGGCCGCCGCTGAAGCCGCTGAGAAGCTCGGCTACAAGAACGTGAAGCATATGTCGGCTGGCATCTCCGGCTGGACCGGTGCCGGTGAGAAGACCGAAGCAGGCAAGTAAGCCGGACTTCGGACCTACATCATCCCAGAACATGGGCGACCCTTGGGTCGCCCTTTTTCGTTCCCACCTCCGGCGTCAGGCCTCCATCACCGGCCCATAAATCCCGCCACCTTCGCCCGCAGGATCGATCGGATCACCGCCTTTTCATCTTCCCCGAGGTAGCGGAACTCCGGATTCGTCCCACCCGACGCCAGAGCCGATTCCAGGCCGCGCAGCACCCGTCCCCGGACTTCGGGGTCGAGCCCGGCGAACTGCGGTGTATGCACCAGGAAGCTGCACCGGTAGCGGAACATCCGCGTCTTGAGGTCGAAATCCTTCAATGACCGGCCTTCCACCGCCACCCGGGCCTTCGCGAAGTCCGTCCGGAAGGACTCATCCCCCGGGAGGCCCGCGGAGGGGAGTGCCACCTCGTCGGCGAAGAGGAGGTAACGCACGAACTCCCGGGCATCCTCCTCGACTGCGGACTGCGCGACCGCACTCAGGGTTCCCTTCCCTGCGGCGCGCAGTTCACGCACCCGATACTGCGCCCGCGCCATCCGATTCACCCCACCGACCTGATGCTCATGGACGAGGTGTGGCAGCAGGTCGCTCGTGGACACCGGATAGCGGTTCCAGTCAAAGCGCTTTCCCGGTTCCAGCGGCGTCCACGTGATCTCTCCCTGGAACAGTTTTCCCATCCGGTTTCCAAGGTGCCCGTCCATCCCACCGTCCCCCGTCACATGCCAACCGCCGAAGCGTTCGGCCAACGGCACGCCATGGCCGGAAATCTCCTTCCGAAAGCTGTCGAGGCTCCCGCCGCCGGCCGCGGGTGCCACAGACTTCACCGCCAGGCCGGGAACATGAAACGTGTCCTCATTGGCATGGCAGTTCATGCAACGACGGGCGCGTTCGACCCGGATGTTTCCACCGGATCGGGGCACATCGAAGATGTAGAACACGGCTCCTAGCTCGGCATCGATCGTCGCCATCTCGATCTTTCCGCCCGGCACCCACCCCAGATACAGCTCGTCGTTGAAGTACAGAGCGCGCGGATTCGAGGGATTGATCAGGCTCAACTGGAGGCTGGTGTTCGAGAAGACCAGCATTTGGGATGACTCCGGAATCCCAAGCGCCTTGAGGAGGCTTTTGACGAAAGCGAGTTCACTCGAACGGTCCAGTTCCACACGGCCGCCTTCGAGTTCGTCCAACCGACGCGTGAACCGATCGGTGGGCACCCGATCAAAGTAGCGGTGAGCCTCCGCCGAGAGATCCGGCTCAAACTCTGCGGCGCCGGACGCACCCACCGCCATCAGCGTCAGCGCCAGCGCTCCCACCCAGGTCCCCGCTCGGTTCATTGGCACCACTCTCCTCCGGTTCCTCGACGACGCAAAGACTGTTGTCGCCGAGGGAGGCGTTCCGGTCGCCTTTCGACATGACCCCATGCTGAACTGGATTCGGGGTGGCGATGTCCTCATCGCCATGGCTCAGGAACAGGAACGGCGACGAGGACGTCGCCACCCCGTTCCGGATGGAAGCCGCGCGGCGGCCGCTTCCATCACGAGCCCAGCAATGCCGAAACCTTGTCGCTGATCACCGGCGAGCGCATGAGCGACTCGCCCACGAGGATCGCTCCGGCACCACAGGCCCGCAGGCGTTCCACATCGGCCCTTGAATCAATGCCGCTTTCGGCCACGAGCAACCGATCCTGGGCCCCCTCCGCCGTCCACAACCGCCGCGCCAGCCGCTCGGTCGTGCCAAGATCTACGTGAAAGGTCTTCAGGTTCCGGTTGTTCACGCCCACCAGACGGGCACCCGCTGCCAGCGCCCGCTCCAACTCGACCTCATCATGCACCTCGACCAATGCCGTCAGTCCCGCCGCATCCGCCAGCGCATGAAAATGTCGCAACTCATCGTCCGTCAGGATCGCCACGATGAGCAGGATTGCGTCCGCGCCCCACTCGATCGCTTCGAGGATCTGCCGTTCGTCGATGACGAAGTCCTTGCGAAGAAGCGGCAGGTTGACCGCCTTGCGGATGTCGCGGAGGTATTCGAGCGAACCCTGGAAGAAGTCCACGTCCGTCAGCACCGACAGGCAACTGGCACCGGCCGCCTCGTATTCGCGGGCGATCGCGACCGGATTGAAGTCCGGCCGGATCACGCCCTTGCTCGGCGACGCCTTCTTCACTTCCGCAATCAACCCCACGGAACCGCGCCGAGGGGTTCGCAGGGCTGCCAGGAAATCGCGGACACCGTCGCCGCGGCGCACGATGGCCTCGCGAAGCTGATGCGCGCCGACGGGCCCCTGGGGCAACGCCGCCACTTCCAGACGCTTCCGGGCAACGATCGTATCGAGGATGTTCATGCTCGTAGTTCCCAAACGATGCCGACCGCTTCCCTATTCGTCGTCGTCCTTGAGGCCGGGGATGCGCTTGAGCGGGCAACCGGCCCGCAGCCATCCGTTCACGTAGGCATCGAGCGCGCCGTCCATCACGCCCTGCACGTCCGAAGTCTGCACGCCGGTGCGCAGGTCCTTCACCATCCGGTAGGGCTGGAAGACATAGCTGCGGATCTGGTTACCCCAGCTCACGCTGCCCTTCTCACCGTAGAACTTCTCCATGTCCGCCTTCGCCTGATCCAGCTTCAGCGCGTACAGCTTGGCCTTCAGCATCGACATCGCTGTCGCTTCGTTCTGCGCCTGCGACCGTTCCTGCTGGGACGCCGCCACGATTCCGGTCGGGATGTGCGTCACACGCACCGCCGTTTCGACCTTGTTCACGTTCTGCCCGCCCTTGCCGCCGGACCGGAACGTGTCGCGCTTGATCTCGCTGTCCGGGATCACGATGTCCGCGAGTGAAAGATCATCCAATTCGGCCACCACGTCGATGGAGGCGAAGCTCGTGTGCCGGCGCTTGTTCGAGTCGAACGGCGAAATGCGCACCAACCGGTGGACACCCCGTTCCGCCTTGGTGAATCCGTAGGCGTTCGGTCCCACGACCCGGAACGTCACCGATTTCAACCCGGCCGAATCGCCGGGCAAGGCATCCGTGACCTCCCACTTCCAACCGCGGGCATCGAACCATCGGCCGTACATGCGCGACAGCAT
>JBIKWS010000578.1:0-3493 GCA_044356195.1 Cyanophyceae cyanobacterium | reverse complement strand
TTGGAGGCGGGGGGGCGGTTGGTCGTCTTCGTTGGCATGGATGCCCTGATCGTGCCGCGGGAAGTCAGCGATGCGGCGGCGGCCGAGCTGTTGGTTTCGCCGGGGCTCCGTCGCGAGCAGCTCTACTTTGGCGCGACGCATACGCATTCCAGCCTGGGTGGGTGGGGCGACGGACTGGTGGCAGAAGCCTTCGCCGGGGACTTCCAGCCGGGCACACGTGTCTGGATGACCCGTTGCCTCGTTGATGCCGTGCGTGGCGCGGTGTCGAACCTTGCGCCAGCAGCGGTGGCCTCCGGCTCGTTCCAGGCTCCGGGCCAGGTTCGGAATCGCCTGGTGGGCGAGGCTGGGCGGGTGGATGGCGAGTTCAGTGTGCTGGGATTCCGGAAAGCCACGGGGGAGAAGGCGGTGCTGGGGGCTTTTGCGGCGCATGCGACGGTCCTGGGATCCGGGAACCGGCAGTTCAGTGGCGATTATCCCGGGCACTGGGCACTGGAGATGGAAAAGGCCGGTTGGGGGATGGGCGTTTTCATTGCGGGCGGGGTGGGCAGTCATTCGCCGCAGACGGGGCCGGGGAAGGATTACGAGCGGGTCGCGGGACTGGGCGATAAACTGGCGGCCGGGACGCTGGAACTCGTGGGACGCCTTGAATTCAAGGATCGCGTCGCGTTGGCGCTGGTGGGCGTTCCGGTTGAATTGCCGTCGCTGAATCCCCGGGTGGCGGACGATTTCCGTATCCGGCCCTGGGCGGCGCAACGGTTGTTGCCGGTGCATCCGGTGACGTTCCTGCAAGGGGTGCGGATCGATTCCACGGTGTGGGTTTCCACGCCCTGCGACTTCAGCGGGGAACTGGCGCTGGAGTTGAAGGAGCACGCGCAGGCGCGGGATCGACGGCTGACGGTGACCAGTTTCAACGGTGATTACATCGGATATGTGATTCCCACGAAGTACTACCATCTCGGTGGATACGAGCCGCAGACCATGTCGTTCCATGGGCCGGCGACGGCCGATTACTTCGAGGAATTGATCCGCCGGATGGTGGACGGACTTTGAGCCCGCGCTTGCCATCCGGCGGGCGGTGCCCATGTTGACCGCACGGATGAGCACGTGTGGTTCGGGAACAACGATGGAAGCGGCACCGTCACCCATTGTCCTGCGGTCGCGGAGGCGGCTGCCGGATTGGTTGAAGGTGTCCCTGCCGGCAAGCAGCGCGTTTACGAAGACGCGGCTGCTGCTGGAGGATTTGAAGCTCCACACCGTCTGCGAGAGCGCCAAATGCCCGAATCACTGGGAGTGCTGGAGCAAAGGGACGGCGACGTTCATGATCGCCGGTGACCGTTGCACGCGGGCGTGCGGATTCTGTGCGGTGAGCACGGCCAAGCCGTTTGCGCTGGAGGATGACGAGCCGAAGCGCGTGGCCGAAGCGACGCGTCGGATGGGTCTCAAGCATGTGGTGATCACGGCGGTGGCACGCGATGACCTGCAGGATGGTGGCGCTGAACACTTCGCCCGGACCATTGCCGCTGTGCGGGAGTTGAACCCGGGTATCGTGGTGGAGGTGCTGACGCCCGATTTTCTGGATCGTGACTTCGCCTTGGATCGGGTCATCGAAGAGTCCCCGGAGATCTTCAATCACAACCTTGAGACCGTGCGACGCCTGACGCCTTCGGTGCGGCATCGTGCCACGTACGACCGATCCCTCACCGTCCTCAAGAAGGTGAAGGACCGTGCGGGCGACCGGATCCACACCAAGTCCGGAATGATGCTGGGCCTGGGCGAGCAGGAGTCCGAGGTGCTGGAATCGATGCGGGACCTGCGGGCCGCGCGGGTCGACATCCTGACGCTGGGCCAATACCTCCAACCGACCCTCAAGCACCTGCCGGTGGTGGATTACATCACGCCGGAGAAGTTCGCGGAGTACGGTCGGATTGCGGAGGAGTTGGGATTTGTGCACGTGGCGAGCGGACCGTTGGTCCGAAGCTCCTACCACGCGGACGAGTTTGAGGTGGCGAAGTAAGCGGCGACGAGGACGTCGCCACCCCGGCCATGGAGCTTGAACGGAGAGGCGATGTCTTCATCGCCGTGGGAGGAGGCGGTGGGAGAGGGCGACGAGCACGTCGCCACCCCGGCCGTGGGCTTTGAACGGGGAGGGCGTCGCCACCCCGTTTGAGAGTCGGAATCAGCTCCTGGGGTCAGTCAGGACGTTCCATGCGCAGGGCCTGGGCCTTGTGCAGGTAGAGGTCACCGCCCGCGCGGGCGACCAGGTCCATGCGCGCGGCATCGGGAAGGCCGTCGGGGCCGAGGACCGAGTCCTCGATGTGCAGGGCGATGATCCGGCCGAAGACCACGTTTCCACCGGCAGGTCCTTCGCTGATGCGGACGATGCGGTCGAGTTCGCACTCGAAGGCAACGGGTGATCCGGTCACGCGGGGTGGCTTCACGCGGAGCGAAGGCGTGGCTGGGACGCCGAAACGGTCGAATTCGCTTTCACCGTGGGGCAGGGAAGCTGCGGTCTGGTTCATGGACTCGCAGAGCGCGGTCGGGACGAGATTGACCACGAATTGGCGGGTTTCCTCGACGTTGCGGAGGGTGTCCTTGGGCTTCCCGAAGCGGTCGTTGACCGGGCAGAACATCAGGGTGGGCGGCTTGGCACACACACCCATGAAGAAGCTGAAGGGGGCAATGTTGGTGCGACCGGTGGTGTCGCAGGTCGAGACCCACGCGATCGGCCGCGGCAGGATGGTGTGGATCATCCACTGGTACATGTCGCGGACGGAGAGCTGGGAAGGATCCAGTTGCATGGGGACAAGGTTCAGGGCAGGCGCGGCTCGCGCCCGTGCAGATGGCGGACGAAGAAGTCCTGGCGACGGCGGGTGCCGTAGGGGGATTCGGCGGCTCCGTGGTTCGCGCTGGGCATGATGAGGAGTTCGAAATCCTTGTCGGCGCGGACCAGTGCGGCCGCAACCTGGAGGGTGCTGGCGGGATCCACGTTGGTGTCGACCTCGCCGACGATCAGCAGGAGTTTGCCGGTGAGGTTCTTGGCCTGCGTGACGTTGGACTGCTCGGCGTAGTGGTCGCCGAGGGGCCAGCCCATCCACTGTTCGTTCCACCAGATCTTGTCCATGCGGTTGTCGTGGCATCCGCAATCGCTGACCGCGACCTTGTAGAAGTCTCCGTGGGCGAGGAGTGCGCGGGTACTGCTCTGGCCGCCGGCGGAACCGCCGTAGACCCCGACGCGGCTGAGGTCCATCCACGGGCGCGAACGTGCGGCTTCGCGCATCCAGAGGATGCGGTCGGGAAATCCGGAATCGCCGAGGTTCTTCCAGCAGACGTCGTGGAAGGCCTTGGAGCGTTGAGAGGTTCCCATGCCGTCGATCTGGACGACGACAAAGCCGAGTTCCGCGAGCGCGTGCTGCCGGGTAAGTCGGCCGAATTCCTTGGGGACGAAGGCACCTTGCGGACCGGCGTAGATTTCCTCGATGACGGGGTAGCGGGT
>JBIKWS010000577.1:0-3496 GCA_044356195.1 Cyanophyceae cyanobacterium | reverse complement strand
CTCGCGACGCCGGCCGCGCCAACAAAGCTGGGCGAACTGAAGATCATCGAGAACGAGAGTCTCTTCGGAACCCGTTTTGTCGGGGACCGCGCCTATGTGGTCACCTTCCGTCAGATCGACCCCCTGTGGATCATCGATCTCTCCGAGCCCCGGAATCCCCGCATCCGCGGCGAACTCCAGATTCCCGGTTACTCAAGCTACCTCGAGCCCGTGGGGACCAATCGCCTGCTCGCGGTGGGCGTGGATGGCGGCAACGCGACGGTCGCCCTGTTCGATGTCTCGGACGAGTCCAACCCCACCCAATTGAGCAAGGTGTTCCTGGGCACGGGGTGGTCCTGGAGCGAGGCGAATTCGGACGAGAAGGCCTTCAAGTACATTCCTGAACTCGGCCTGATCCTGGTGCCGTGGCAAGGGTACGAAAACGGCCAGTACGTCCAGTCGATGCAGTTGGTCGACTACACGGGGAACCGGCTGGTGAAGCGCGGACTCATCACGCACCGATTGAATGCCCGCCGTGCGGCGTCGCTGTCCGACCGCATCCTTTCACTCTCCGGGCAGGAGCTGTTGGTCGTGGATGCCACGGATCGGGACAAGCCCGTGGTGAAGGCGGATCTCGACCTTTCCTTTGTCGTGACGCAGGTGCGTGTCGCCGGAGATCGCCTGGTGCTGCTCAGCACCTCGGGAGGTTCCATTCCAACCGTCCGTCGCGTTGCGGCGGCCAGTCCGGATGTGGTTCTGGGTTCGCTGGCATTGCCGCAATTTCCAGTGGTGGGCTTCGAGATGGCCGGAACGAACCTTCACGTCCTGCAATTGGAGCCCGACACCTACCGGCAGGAACCGGTCGTCGGTACCAATCAGGTGGTCACCTGGATCGACCAGCCGCCGATCCGGAAGGAAATCGTCCGGACCAATATCGGGTGGCAGTTCCCTGACCCGATCCTCACGAACCGGATCTTTACGAACATCGTGGTGTTCCCGCCCCTCCCGACCGATCCGCCGGGCACCCAGCCCCGGATCGAAACGAACATCCACATCCTGCCGGTCATCGTTCACCTTCCGCCGGTGCTCGTGACCAATGTCGAGGTCGTCGTCCGCTTTGAGCCGGTTCCTCCACTGCCCTCGACCAACCTTGTCGTGGTGACCAACTGGACGTCGGTGACGATTCCGGGGGCGTTGGTCGCGCGGGAGATCGGCTTCGACGGCGATGCGCCACGGCGACTCGGCCAAAGCCGCATCGAGAGACCCGCGGCTTACAGTGGCTCGGTCTTCCGCGGACTGCGCGCCACGCCTGAACTCATCCTGTGGACCGAGCCTTCATCGGTTGGTAACGGATGGGGCTGGCCGACGGATGTCCTGATCCCGGGCGTCCTTCCTGGCATCGCCGTGGGCGATGGGTTTTTTCAGGGCGGGCGTGGATGGTGGTGGTGGTGGAAGAACACGATGGTCGTGGTTGCCGAGGACATCTCGGTTACTGGAAGTCCTGTGCTCCGCAGCGCGGTCACGCTGGGTGGCACCGAGAATTATCAGGGATTCTCGGACGCCTATGTCGCGGACAGCCGCCTCTACGTCTCCCATCGCGAAGCCATCACTCGCGAAGAAACCAAGGGTTCTGATGCGACCGGCGGAATCTTCGGGCCCGGATTCCCGACGCCATGGTGGGTGACCGAAACCCGGCATCTGCTGGACGTCGTGGACTTCGCCGATCCAGCGGAGCCCATGTTCCGCACGCCCATTGGAATCCCTGCGGAACTGGCGGGCATCAGTCACCGCGGAGGTCTGATCTATACTTCCGGGACGACCACCAATACCCCGGCAGGCCGAACGGAGCTCAGTGCGCTGGCGTATGACGGGCTGGGTGCTGCGTTGGTCGATGCCACGAATGTCTCCGCGCATTCGGAGGTTGCGGTGAAGCCGAATGGGAATGTGTTCGCGGTCGAACCCGTAGCGCCAAACGGTGTGTCCGCCCAGGTCCATACCTTGTGGATCACGAACGAAGGGCGATGGCAGCGCGGAACATCCGTGAATGTTCCGGGAACCAGTCCCGTCCTCCGGAGCGTGGGCTCGCTGCTCACGACCGATGCGCCCGAAGGGCTCGGATTTGTGAGGCCGACAGATTCAGGCGCGGTGCTATTGGGCGTGATGCCGGGAACATGCGGGCAATGGATCGATTGGACGGCTGGCGATGCAGGAGGGGATGCCACGGTCTGGGCGCCGGGAATCGGTGCCCGACTGCTGAAGCTCCAGCCGGAAGCAGGACAGACGGGACCATGAGGACGATGCGTGAGACGAAATTGCGGAGGGACACTGGCTTTACGCTGGTGGAGTTGCTGACGGTCATCGCGATTGTTGCGGTGATGGCGACGCTCCTCTTCTCCGCGGTTTCGGGCGCACGCACCCGATCCAATCAGGTGGTCTGCCGCAACAATCTGCGGCAGGCCGCCGTGGCCGTTGAGATCTATCAGGATGACACAGGCCGGCGGCCTCGAAGCTTCACGCGCATGGCGGCCAAGCCCTCGATCATCCGGAATCCGAAAGTGTTCATTTGTCCGGCCGATCCGGCCCTCAAGTCCCCGGCAGGTGCCCAAAGCATTTCCAACGCCTTCTGGGGAAACCGTGTGAATGCGAGCCAGGAACCCATGGGCGGTCGGTCGGGTGCTCCCGAGGAAGGTTCGTGGGAGCAGGAGATTCGGGAGACGACGGAATCGATACCCTTCTCCTACCTGCATCCCCTGGCCTGGCGTCGGGATGCCTGGACACGCTTGATGCAGGGGCGCGGCAATCAGGTTGGCGTGGTTGCCTGTCAGTTGCACGGGCTGCGCTCCCCGGTTCAGGGCCGACGGCCTTTCACCGAGTTCGAGGGACAGACCCTCCGTGCCCAACGGGACGGGGCCGTGATTCCCCGAAAGATCTTCCGCACGATGGCTGCGCCCTCCGCTACCCCCGGCTACGGAACGCCCGTCCGCGCCATGGCAGATCCGGTGGAGGGAACCCTGACGGTGCTGATGACCGATGACGATTATCCGTGGGAGTTCTATACCGATGCGGTGCCTCAGACGCGCTGAAGGGTGACGCCGCGACGCTGGTTCTGTGGATGCGGCGAAGGGTATTTCCGATACGTTCCCGGTTTGGAACGGGGTGGCGACGTCCTCGTCGCCGTTCCAAAGCGATTCCCAAGGCGATGAGGACATCGCCAACCCGAGTCCTTTCCAAAAGGGGCAGTGTCAAAATGCGCCCAAGCAAAACTCTTGGTGCCTCCGGGCTGGTGGCCTTCGACGGGACGCCCTACGGTTGCGTCGTGGTCTGGCCATTTCGTGATCCGGGGTTTCTTCGAACCTTCCTGAACCGCTTCCTCGGGGGGGGCTTGTGCTTTCTGTTCCTGTTGTTGCGGAACACCGTCTGCGGCGAGGACATCCGCTTTCCCGCGGACGCCGGCGTGATTGACGTTACCAAGGCACCCTACTTCGCCAAGGGCGACGGCCGGACGGACGATACCGCC
>JBIKWS010000576.1:0-3500 GCA_044356195.1 Cyanophyceae cyanobacterium | reverse complement strand
TCGCCGCCTGCGCGCTCGCCTCAGCGTTGATGGCATTGACGCAGATCTTCCCGGTGCCCTTTCCATTGCAGTAGGTATAGGACCCGCTCACGCCACCCATGATGCCCACCGTCGCGGTCGCCCCGTAACTGGACTCGGGCAACCCCGGTTCCTCGACCGTCAACTTGGCGGCGGCACCGCAGTTCACACCGGCTGGTATCTCCGCGGTGAACGTGGCGCACACCTTGGGATTCTTGAAGTGGCAATCCGTGCTGCCGTTTGCGGATCCCTTGATCTTTCCGCTAATGACAAGGTCACACCCGATGCCCGCCTCCAGGGTGACGAAGGCTGCTCCCTGTGCCTGGCCCTTGCGGATGCGTTTTCCGACCAGCGGAATCGCGAAGTTGAGCGCACCCTCCGCCTCCACCGCGCCTTCAAGCTTCAACCCTTTGCCCTCCTCGTCGCAGCAGGTGCAGAGCTTCACCTGACCGTTGATCTTCAACTCTGCCGCCCCATTCACCGGTGCGAGGAAAGCCGTCGCCGTCGAATTCACCGCCGCCCCGATGATCCCGCTGCTCGCGCCGATCTCGAAGCATCTGGGGACGAATCCCTCCGCTGCGCAGTCGCACGGCTCCTTCACCTCGATGCTCCGGCGCACGCCGAATCCCTGGCCATAATTGCCACCGGCAGCCACTCCACCGCCGCCGCCGTAGCCCCCTCCACCGCCGCCGCCCCCGCCGCCGCCACCACCACTCCCACCGCCACCACAGTTCGAACCGGTGCGTATGGAAATCCCCGTGCTGTAACTCGGCGTCAGCTTCCCGCACTTCAGCGTGTGGCGTACCCGGCCGCCGCCCCAGCACGGACCCGTGCCCGCCGCCGGTCGCGCCAATCGGTTCGCCACCACCGTCGCCCCGCGCGACCCACCGCCCCCGCCCACACGCCGGATCGTCACCGGCACCACCAGTGAACTCTGCGCCGGCAAGGTCCCGAACTCCGTCGTCAAGGGGGTGAAGGTGAAGTCCGGATGCGCATCAAACCCGATGCTGACGTCCTGCGCTGCGATCAAACCATGGTTGGAGATCGCGATGTCCACCTGCATCTCGTCCCCCGTGAAATCCAGAAGGTCGATGAACGACGGTTCCACCGTCACCACCGGCACCGGCACGACCGTCTCGAACAAGGTCTCGATGACGATCAAAGTCCGGTCCTCGATCTCCGTCGGGACCACCGTCCAGTTGTACTCGACCGTCTGGCGCGAAAGGAACGCGGTCACCAGGTTCGTTTGGCCCGCGGCCACCAACGGATTCAGCCGTTCACTCGTGTGCTTCTCCGCGCTGATCTGCACGTCGTAGTAGGCCTCGGAAATGTCCCGCAGAAGGAACTCCCCGTTCGCATCGGTCACGCCATTCGTCACCACCACGCCGGACAAGAGGTCCCGCACCACCACCGTCGCGTTCGTCACCCGCGGATTGCCCTCGGCGTAATAGGTGAACTCATCCTCGACCTGCACCAGCAGCGTCCCCTTGGCGTCCGACAACGCGCGGAATTCGAACGGCAGGCTCGCTCCCGCCGTCGCCGAGTTGAGCGCCATCGCCCCCGCGTACGCTCCCAACTCCAGGTCCGCCGGCGGTGTCAGCAGCAAGGTCACATGGTTCGTCCCGCCGGGCGGGATGGCGGGAATCGGATTCTCTCCGGCCACCGCGACCCAGGCAAAGTCCGGCAGCGACAACACCAACGGCTCCGTCGCCACGGCACCGAGGTTCACGATATCAAAACCAACCGCCGTCTGGCGTCCCCGCACCATTCCCGCCACGAGCGAACCTGGACGCACGACCAGCAACGGCCGCGGAACCCGGATCGAATAGGTCACCGGGATCTCCACCGTGGATCCTTCGTTCGATGTCACCCGCAAGCCAAACCTCCCGAAGGTTGTGGCAGCACCCGTTGCCTCCACGCGCACGATCATCGAGTTCGTGCTGTCCCCACCCAACGTCGTGAGGTTCAGGTTTGCCTGCACGCCCAGGTGCGACGGCAACGCCACCGGTTCCACGCGCAGCCCCGTCAACGGCACCTCGCTCAGGTTCACGAGGTCCACCACGACGATGTCCGAACCACCCACCGACAGTTCGACCGCGAGCTCCTTCGGCTCTGTGGCAAACCCGATCAGGCTGAACCGGTCCTGCACCGGTGCCGTGGATTCACCCGGATGCGCGGCTCCGATCGTGTACCGCCCCGCCTCGTTAGGCAGCGGACGGAAGACCGCCTCGAAAGTCCCGGTGGTATCCGTCAACGCGGTGACCATCCGACGCGTCCCGCGGACCTCCACATGCACGTTGACCACGACGTTCGGAACCCCCTGCTCCGATCCGCTCCGCACGGCGCGCCCCCGCAGCGGGATCGGCGTTCCGGGCATCGCCCGATCCACATCCGTCGAAACCGTCGCCACATAACTCGGTTTCACATCGATCGGCACGGTGGCCACGGTCGTGTTGTTGTCCTCGCGCAATTCACCCACCACGCCCGTCGCATCCGTCACCACGATCACCCAGTAACGACCCGTCTGACGCGGCAACCGGAACTGCGAGGTCTGCTCGAAGAACTGTCCCTTCGGGATCGAGCCCTCAAAGAAGTACTGACCGAGAATCGTGTCCCCGCCCGGCACCGGATCCGCACTCAACAGCACGCGCGTCACGAATCCCTTTTCGGTCGCGATGTTGCCGCGGTTCTCCACGCGATAGGTCACGTTGAAGGCCGATTCAGAATCGCCCGTTACCGGAACCTGCACACGGGTCACCGAAAGATCGGGAAGGCTCGTGTCCGAAACCACGAACGACACCGTCGAACCGGTGAAACCCGACGCGCTCACTTCGATGGGGACCGTCTGGCTGCCATCGGCGATCCCGTCGTCCACCGTCGCCACCGGGAAGGTCACGCTCGTGGCCCCCACCGGTATGACCACGGTGGCAGGCACCGTCGCTTCCGTGAGATCCGCCGAACGCAACGTCACCGTCAGCACCGTGTTCGTTGCCGTATTGCGCCGCACGGTTCCCGAGAAGGCGGGATTCCTTCCCTCGCCCGCCAAGTCCGCGCCGAGGCTCAGCGTCAACGTCGGCCCTTCGTCGTCGATGACCGCCAATTCGACCGGAGCCGCTTCGGCCACCGTATCCAAGCGTCCCGTCGCCCGCAGGAACACCCGCAGCGCCACCTGACGCCGTCCGTTCAGCAGCGTGTCGTTCACCACGCCCATCGTCACAGTCACCACGTCCGATCCCGCCTCGAACGTCGCCGTCGGCGCCACCAGCAGCAGGTCGTCGACAGTCACCACCAGATCCATCACCAGCGGCCGATCCAGCGAACCTTTCCGCCGGAACGTGACGTACCCCGCCTGGGGTCCCGCAGCTTCGTTCAATTCCGCGGCCGACACCGTCGCCGTGACCTGCGGGATGTCGTCGTCGTCCACCGTGATGCGATTGGTGGCGCCGACGTAACCGCCGGAAATCGCGACCAGATCCACCGCG
>JBIKWS010000575.1:0-3502 GCA_044356195.1 Cyanophyceae cyanobacterium | reverse complement strand
CGCCGGAAGAGGTTTGGTTCCGGTTGCGCGTGGTGAAGCCCGACGCGGCCGCGCCGGGTCAGAGCGCGAGATAACGACCCCACGGCACGAGGATCATCAGGGCCGAGGCGAACCAGCCGGCGCGATTCAGGGCAGGAAGCCGTCGTTCGGGCCACAGCGCGGCCAGGACGCCGAAGGGAAATCCGAGGAGGAATCCCAGGGCATGGACGAGGATGTCGCCCTGCGGGCTGGTCCCGATCTGGAGGAACAGGACGGCGGCCGCCATGAAGGTCGGGGCGACCCAACGGGTGGCCCGCCATCCGTGACGCCAGAGTCCTACGAGATTTGCGGCGAGCATTCCAACACCCGCCATGACGACGCCGGAAGCACCGAGTCCGGTGTATTCGTGGCCGCGGATGAGGAAGGCGACCTCGTTGGCCGCGGCTCCCGCGGCGAGGGTTCCCGCGGTGGCAATCCCGGCTCCGTAACGTCCCATGGCAAGGCCGAGGACCGGGCCGCCGAGCACGGCGTTCATGGCGAGGTGACCGGCATCGGCATGGAGCCAGGTGGCGGTGAAGGTGCGCCACCATTCGCCCTGGCGGACGGCGTGGGTCTCGAAAAGCGCGCGGCGCATGCCGGGGCCACCGCTTGCGTGGAGAAGGGCGATGAGGAAGACCCAGACCAGCGCGGCCCAGTGAAGGTTGACCGTGGAACCCGGAACGTGGACCCGCCATTCCCACCCTTGGTTTTCACGCAGGAACTGGCGCAGGACATTGCGGGCCCGCTCGAGGTCTGACTCGGCGACGATGAGTTGCCATCGACGGCTTCCGGGGTGTTGCTGCAAGGAGACCTCGATGGCCTGACTGGCGAGGACGAGACTCCAGTCCATGGCCTGCCGCTCGGAGCGTGCGGGAATGGTGGCGGTCGCTTCGGCGGAAGACTCCGTCATGGACGGGTAAGGTCGGATGCCGTCCAGTGGAGGCAAGTTTCTCTTTGGTTTGAGGGAGCGCCGGGTGAGGGCACCCGGCCTTCAGTGGAGTTGCCAGAGCCCAGTTGCCAGATGTCAGAATCGGCCGGGTGACCTGACCCGCCCGGCAGACGGGTGGACTCAGGTCCTTTGGAACAGTTGCCGGATGATGTCCTCGATGGGGACCTCCTGGATGTCGATGTCGAGGATGGGCAGTTCGTCGAGGAGGGCCTTGCAGGCGGAGATGACGCGGTCGCGCTTCACCTTCAGTCGGAGGGTGCCGGGGCTGGATTCCACGACTTCTCCGTAGCGCGAGGCGTCCGCCGGGGCAGCGGCGGGAAGGAAGGAAACCGTGACGAGCTTGAAGTCGGCGAACCGGTCCAGGACATCGGCGAGGCGGCCGTCGAAGAACAGGCTGCCGTGATCGATGATGATCACGCGTTCGCACAGTTCCTGGATGTCCGCCATGTAGTGGCTCGTCAGGACGATGGTTGTCCGTCGGGTGCGGTTGTGTTCGCGGAGGAAGTCGCGGACAACGCGCTGGGAGACGACGTCGAGGCCGATGGTGGGTTCGTCGAGGAACAGGACCTTGGGTTGGTGGAGCAGGGCGGCGATGAGTTCGCACTTCATCCGTTCGCCGAGCGAGAGTTCGCGGACCGCGGTGGAGAGCTTGTCGCCGACCGAAAGCATGGCGGAGAGCTCATCGACGGTCTTCCGGAACTGTTCCTGGGTGAGTCCGTAGATCCGGGCGTTGAGTTCGAGGGAGTCGTACGCGGGGAGGTCCCACCACAGCTGGTTCTTCTGCCCGAGCAGCAGCGCGAACTGGCGACGGTATTCGTCGCGACGTTCCCAGGGGATGCATCCGAGGACGCGGGCGGATCCGGCCGTGGGATGGAGGAGCCCGGAAAGCATCTTGAGGGTGGTGGTCTTCCCGGCACCGTTCGGGCCGAGGAACCCGACGAACTCGCCCTCCTCGATTGTGAATCCGACGTCCTTGACCGCGTGGACCGCTTCGTACTTGCGGCTGAAGAGCCCGCGGAAGGCCCCGCTCAGTCCGGGCTCCTTCTTGTAGGTCCGAAACGATTTCGACAACCCCTGGACCTCGATGGCAGGCATGTTCAGGACTTTCGGCCGAGGCTGGCGATGGCGGGCTTGAGGACCCAGGCATTGGCTTCGAGTGCGGCCTGGGCGGCGGCGCGGTCGGCTCCGGTCAGTTCGCAGACGATCCGGATGGCCCGGTCGCGCAACTTCACGTTGGAAGGGTTCAGGTCGACCATGAGGTTTCCGACGACCTTCCCGAGGCGGACCATCGAGAGGGTGGTGACGATGTTCAGCACCAGCTTCGTGGCGGTACCGGCCTTGAGTCGGGTGGAGCCGGTGAGGATCTCGGGGCCGGTGTCGATCGCGAGCAGCAGGTCGGGCGGACCGCCCTTGAGTTGTGCGAGGTGCGGGTTGAAGCAGAGCAGGGCGGTGAACGCGCCACGGGCCTTGGCGGCGTGCAGGGTTCCCCAGACGAATGGCGTGCGTCCGCTGGCAGCGATGCCGATGAGGACGTCCCGTTCGTTGATGCCGCGGTTGTCGATGGCAGCGGCCCCGGCGTTGGCGTCGTCTTCGGCCCCTTCCACCGCGGAGTGGAGCGCACGGAACCCACCGGCCATGATTCCCTGCACCCATTCCGGAGGCGTGCGGAAGGTGGGCGGGCATTCGCTGGCATCGAGAACGCCGAGGCGTCCGCTGGTGCCGGCACCGGCGTAGAAGAGGCGTCCGCCCGAGCCGAGGGCCCGGGAGACTTCCCGGATCAGCCGCGCCAGCGCGGGACGATGCGAACGGAGGATTGCGGGGAGGCGTTCGTCCTCTGTCAGCATGAGGTCGATGGCCGCGTTCACCGGCATCCGATCGAGACGGACGCTCGCCGGATTCCGACGTTCCGTCGGGGACATTTCCCGCGAGGCCGGGATGGGGAAATCAGTTTTTGGTGCGACGATTGTGGGCTTCGAAGGAACGGCAGTCCTGCTGGCAGGAGCGTTTGAGAGCGCCCGTTGGGCCATGACCACGGCTCCCCACGCGGATTCCCGGGCGAGTGGATGGACACGGGATCCGGGGCGCGACTTCCGGATGCGCCGGGCGATGCGCCGGGCAAACTCCTGCTGTTTGAGAACGACGCTTCCGGCGAAGACGAAATCGGTGGGTTTCCTGCCAAGTTTGCGGGCGCAAGCGAGCGCGTCCTCCGCCAGGGCGGCTTCGGTGTCGGCAAGCGTGTCGCGGGCGACACGGTCCCCGGCTTCTGCAGCGGCAAAAACCTGCGGGGCCAAGGCGGCAACCTCGGATTTGGACGCGCCCTGCATCCAGGCGATGAGATCGTTGGGAGCGTTGAGGAGGGTGGCCGCGAGCGCACGCTGTCCGAAATCACACCACTGGCCGGTGTGGTCGAGATGATGTGCCGCGGCTCGCAATGCCTTATGGACGATGTCGTAGGCGCTGCCGCGATCCCCGAGTTGGTGCCCCCAGCCACCGACCTTGGCCGTGCGGCCACTCGGTTCGCGCCCGTAGCAGCAC
>JBIKWS010000574.1:0-3504 GCA_044356195.1 Cyanophyceae cyanobacterium | reverse complement strand
TCCGAACACGCCGCCCGCAAGCGCCGGCACGAAGAACAGCAGCCGCGCCCAGAAGATGTAGTTCTCGCCGCCGGGCGCGAAGCTTGCCATCGCCTCCGGCCGCGTCTTGCCGGCCTGGACCAGTGCTTCCACCAAGGGCGCGCTCAACGAGGCGATGGCCGGCTTGATGATCAGCGGCAGCATCAGGAGCTCGTAGATGTCGAAGGCAAACCCGATGGCCGCGATGGCGCAGACAAGCCACGTGGTGGTGCTCATCCTGAGGGGTCCGGATTGATTCATACGCGTGCGTATCAAAGAGCCGCCCACCCCACCAACGCAACCCCCGACTTGAAGCCCCACCCCGAAAACTGAACTGGCAACTGGGTTCTGGAAACTGGCAACTCCCCTTGAAGGCCGCGTGCCCCCACGCGGCGCCCCCCTTTCCAACTTTCAACTTTCATCTTCAATCGCCCCCGCCGGAACTGGCAACTGGGCTCTGGAAACTGGCCACTCCCCGTGTAGGCCGCGTGCCCCCACGCGGCGCTGACCTTCAAACTTCAAACTTCCCCCAAATTCCAGTCCTCGCCAAGCCTCCATCCCGCTGCTATTCCTTCCCCACACCGCCGCCAAACGGAGGTGGGTTCGCACATGCAGACCAAGGTTATCAGGAAGAAAAGCATCGGGGTCGACTCTGTCGAACCCAGTCTCACCCCGCCCCCGGCCACCGAGACCACGTTCCTGCAAAAGCCCAAGATCGCGGGGCGCTCCAAGAAGCGCGACATCCCCGAGGGCCTCTGGTCCAAGTGCCCGAAGTGCGATTCCCTCATCTACGACCGGGAACTCGACGACAACCTGAAGGTCTGTCCCAAGTGCCAGAACCACTTCGTCATCGGCGCGCGTGAACGGATTCATTCCCTCGTCGAGACCTGCACCTTCGAGGAGATCGACGCCACCATGGAGTCCGTCGACGTCCTGAAGTTCACCGGTGTCGCCTCCTACGAATCCAAGCTCGCGGCGTACAAGAAGAAGTCCTCCCTGCTCAAGGACGCTGTCGTCACGGGCATCGGGATGATCGGCAACCATCGGGTGGCCCTCGGCGTCATGGACTTCGCCTTCCTGGGCGGTTCCATGGGATCCGTCGTCGGCGAGAAGCTTACCCGACTCATCGAGGCCGGGACCGACCGCAGCCTTCCGGTGATCATCTTCTCCACCAGCGGCGGCGCCCGCATGTACGAGGGCATGTTCTCCCTCATGCAGATGGCCAAGACCTGCGGAGCCCTCGGCTACCACGCCCGCCAGCGCCTCCCTTACATCTCCGTCCTCGTCAACCCGTGCTACGCCGGCGTCATGGCCAGCTACGCCTCCGTCGGCGACCTCATCCTCGCCGAACCCTCCGCCATGATCGGCTTCGCCGGTCCGCGCGTCATCCGCGACACCACCCAGGCCGACCTCCCCGAGGGATTCCAGACCTCCGAGTTCCTCCAGCAGCACGGCCTCATCGACGCCATCGTCCACCGCAAGGACATGAAGGCGCGCCTGATCTACTACCTCGACTTCCTGCTCCCGTCCCATCGGCAGGAAACGGCGTGAGGGGCACACTGACCCCTCGTCTGGCCCGTGCGTTTGCCACAAAGGGTCCCAAAACAGTCCAGCGGGACCTGAGCGCTCTCGTCGAAATGGGCCTCATCGTTCGAGAAGGACGACGGGTCCGCGCCCGAAGGGAACTCATTCTCGCATTCCTCCCCCTCGGTTCCTTCCAGGTCAGGGAGCGTGACACCCTCACCCCTTCCCCAGCCCCATAAGCCTGAAGAAGTCGAACAGGGTCCCCCCGTCCCCACCCGATTCGGGCCTTCCACGGGCGGCTGGACTCCGGGACTTTACCCGCATGCATTGTCGAGGGTGGTTCGGCGGGTGTGGTGTGGTCACGGCGATCGGTATGTTGGCGGCGATGGTCGGCCATGCGGCGTCACCAGGCACCAACGCACCCGCGTGGTTGAAGGCTTCGGCACCGGAGCCGCGCCTGCTTCCGGGCACGACGAACTTCCACTTCTCGTTGTACGCCTGTCCCGGCGATCCGAAGGAACTCGAGTCGCTCGTCACCTTCCTGCGTGAGCGGCATCTGGCATCGGCCTTTGATCCGGGTCCAGCGGCGGTGGAGGGGTCGCGTCCGGCCTTCGAGTACCTCGCGAAACTCGGCTGGCCCGTGATCCTCTATCCGCCCGACGGCGGACGGATGCAACTCCAAGGCAGCACCAGCGTGCTCAACCGCGAGGATGAATCGGCGGTCCGCGTGCTCGACGAGGCCGGCGTGTTCAACGCCATCCAGCTCGGCGAATGGGGGTATCACTTCCATCGGCTCCGCTCCGACGCGGGCTGGATGAAGGCCGTGCTCGGACCGGATTTCGAGTCGGAGAGGGACCGGTTCCTGAAGCCGGTCGACAGCATGGGTTACGACCCGAAGCCCACGACCCGACGCGAGTGCCACGACCAGTTGCAGGCGTATTATCTGTGGCATCGGCAGGCCAAGGGCGGACGCCTGATCAGCGTCACAGGACACTCGCACTACGAAGCCTACGCCGCCGAGTGGGGCGCCTCCCTCATCGGGTTGGAGGTCGGGGAAAACATCGGGTTCACGCAATCCAAGTTCGCCTTCGCGCGCGGGGCATCGCGTCAGTGGAACATTCCATGGACCGTGCAGGTCAGCCCGTGGTTCGGGAACGCCGTCACGACGCGCGGTCCCCTCGACACCAACAGCCCGACGGCGCAGGGGCTCGATGCGGGGCATTCGTTGAGCCTCTACCTGCGGATGTGGCGTCACGCGTGGTTCGCCGGGGCCGCGATGGTGACCCCGGAGAACAGCTTCAACAGCTTCTTCACAACCGACCGTGCGCCGTGGGAACTCACCTCGCATGGCGAGGCCGCTGCCGCAGCGTTCCGCTTCATGCGTTCCCACGACCGTGGCAATCCGCACACGCCACTGCTCGTCGTCCTCGACCACCTCGCGGGCTACAACGGATACCAGGGACTCACGTGGGGCGTGCTCCCCCGAACGCCGGCCGACCAGGAAATCGCCGACCTGCTCGAAGTGCAGCTCTACCACAGCGCACGTCGGCTGCCTGTTCCCGGCAACCCCGCCAATCCCGAGTCGCGCTACCTCAACCCGACGCCTCACGGCGAATTGGCGGACGTCGCCCTCTCGACGGTCACGGGCGCGCACATGGCGCGTTACCCGGTGATCCTACTCGCAGGCGAGGTCGACTTCCCGTCGCGCTTCGTCCACGAACTCCGCACGGCGTTGCGGGCTGGAAGTCGGTTATTGATCCATCCGCGTCATGTGGCCGCAATGCCGCCCGGAGTGCTCGACCAACTACGCGCTGCAGGAGCGGTCGAGATCGTCGCGACGTGGCAGAACCCTGAAACCAAGCGTTCCGCCGCCATCTCTGATGAACGCCTCGCCCAGCTCGCTTCCGAACTTCTGCCCATCGGCGTCGACGGCGATCCCGTGCAGTACCAGATCAACCGGAA
>JBIKWS010000078.1:0-9942 GCA_044356195.1 Cyanophyceae cyanobacterium | reverse complement strand
AAGATGCACGTCCGCGTCCTGCTCTCCCGCTATCGCAGCTACCGGACCTGCCCCGATTGCCGCGGACACCGCTTCAATCCGGAGTCCCTGCTCCACCGGCTGCCGGTTCCTTCCGAGGCCGCGGAAACCCTGACAGTCCCCAACCTGACCTTGTCCGAGTTCTACGCGCTGTCCCTCGATCAGGGATTGCGCCTGATCGACGCCCTGCAAGCCCACCATACCCCCCAGCAGCACGAACCCCTCGGCATCGTCCTTTCCGAAGTCCGCGCGCGCCTCGGATTCCTCGTCGATGTCGGCCTCGGCTACCTGACCCTCGACCGCCCCACGCGCACCCTCTCCGGCGGCGAAACCGAGCGGGTCAACCTCACCTCCTGCCTCGGCTCCCGCCTCGTCAACACCCTCTACGTCCTCGATGAACCCTCCGTCGGCCTGCATCCCCGCGACACCGACCGCCTTGTCCGGATCCTCCATCGCCTCCGCGACTGCGGGAACACGGTCGTCGTCGTCGAACACGAATCCGCCGTGATGCGCGCCGCCGACCACATCATCGACATCGGCCCGGGACATGGCGAAACCGGCGGCCACATCGTCTTCGAAGGTTCCCCGGACGCCCTCGCCACCGCCAAGGGTTCACTGACCGCGGACTACCTGACCGGCCGCAAGTCCGTCCCCATCCCGCCGCGCCGCCCGGTGTCCTCCCCCTCCACGCCCGCCCTGCGCCTCGAGGGCGTCACCCGACACAACCTCCACGACCTGAGCGTGGAAATCCCCCTCCAGCGCCTTGTCGCCATCACCGGCGTCAGTGGCTCCGGAAAGACCACCCTCATCCGCGAGATCCTGTTGCCCCTGCTCGAATCCAGGCTCGCCGGCAACGGAGCCGATGCTCCGGAATCCGCTGATTCCGCAGACGCCGCGGAATCTTCGGACGACGCCGAGGCCTCGGGTTCAGAACCCTCCACCGCGGTCCTGTCCGGATTCGAGTCGCTCGGGTCGGTGGTCCTGGTCGACCAATCCTCCCTCGGCCGCACCCCGCGCTCGAATCCCGCCGTGTACATCGGGGCCTTCGAGGACATCCGCGATGTGTTCGCCGCCTCGGAAATCGCCCGTGAACGCGGTCTGAACGCCAGCGCCTTCAGCTTCAATTCCGCCACCGGCCAGTGCGAACGCTGTCGCGGCGCGGGCTTCGAGAAGATCGAGATGCAGTTCCTCTCCGATGTCTTCATCCGCTGCCCGGTATGCAATGGCCGACGCTACCGACCCCACATCCTTGAGGTGAAGCTCGCCGGGCCCAACAAGTCGGAATGGTCCATCGGGGACGTCCTCGACGCGCCCGTGGAGAATGCCGTCACCTTCCTGCGCGCCTTCCCGAAATCCCGCGCCGCCCGACGGGCCGCCGAGAAACTCCAACTGCTCGTCGACGTCGGACTCGGTTACCTCCGCTGCGGACAACCCATCAACACCCTCAGCGGCGGCGAAAGCCAACGCCTCAAGCTCGTCGCCCACCTTGCCGCCTGGTCGTCCACCGACGCCAAGCGTCCCGCTGCCGGCAAGCCCACGCTCTTCCTCTTCGACGAACCCACCACCGGCCTCCACTTCGAGGACATCCGCATCCTCCTGCTCGTCTTCCAGCGCATGGTCGACCAAGGCCACTCGGTCGTCGTCGTCGAACACAACCTCGACGTCATCCGCCAGGCGGACTGGGTCGTAGACCTTGGCCCCGATGCCGGCACCCAGGGCGGCCGGATCGTCGTTACAGGCACGCCAGAAACTGTGGCAGCCCACCCGACGAGCCACACAGGACATCACCTCCGCGTCCAAGCGTAGGTGGTTCCCCGAACCCGCTTTCCCATCAACGCCGCAGCCCGGCTAACCTCTCCAGGCGCGAGTGCAGCCATCCCGGCAAAACCGCTCCGCTCCAGCAGGCGGCCGCCGTCAACCAGTTACGGCTATCGAAAACAAAGACGACCGGACTGCTCCGGAAGCCCCTCCACACGAAACGGACCGATTCCCGGTAACTGCGCTGCTCGTACGCAAGTCGGGCAAAGTACCGGTTGATGCTGCAACGGGCCGTGCCCTCCGCCTTGGAAACCTCCTTCGGCGCGAGCCGCCGCATCTTGGCGACGAACGACTCCCACTCGGTCACCAGGATCGCGAAGTCCCGGCTCAATTGCTCACCATGACGGCGGTACCGCATGAGATCGCGTGGCACCGCCTCAACATTGCCGGACCGCAGCAGGGCGATGCGGAGGAAGAGATCCACGTCATACAATCTGGGAATCGTCGCATCGACGCCGCCCGCGCGACGAACAGCTTCCTTCCGGACCACAACGTTGGACGTGGCGCCAATGACGAAGTCCGCCAGCAAGCCCGTGAAGTCGATCGTTCCACGGTATCGGATCGATTTGAGCCCAAGTTCTTCCCCACGCCTATCCACGTAAACGAACCACGAAAACGTCAGATCAAGGTCTGGCCGCTCACGCATCCGGTGGACGTGCACCTCCAGCTTCTCGGGTTCCCAGGTATCGTCCTGATCTAACAACGCCACAAACTCACCCGTCGCCGCTTCGATTCCCGCCGCCAGTGCCGATGAAGCGCCCCGGTTGGGTTGGACCAGCAGTCGGATGCGGGGATCCGGGTACCGACGGATGACTTCGGCCGAACCGTCGGAGGATCCGTCATCCACGAAGATCAATTCCCAGTTCGTCCAGCTCTGCGCGAGCACTGTCCCGACCACCTCATCCAGGAACTCAACCCCGTTGAACACACAGACGACGATGCTGACCATCTCTCGGTCCGGGTTCATCGCGGGCCGGGAGCTCCATTGAAGGTCCAGTGAACATCCGGGTTGCCCGGATCCACCGCCTTGCTGACCAGATTGGAGCAGAGGTAGGCATACCGGTAGTAACCAACGTGCCCGTCGCCAAAAACGATGTTCGCACCCGCGGCGTGCCGCGACGAAACCCGACGAACCCACGTGTGCGAGCACGCCAACTGCCGCTCTGGATCCGGGCCGTAGAAAGGCAACTCATCAGTCCGCGCCCGGACATCGGAGAAGACCACAAACGCAGAGGGATTGAGCACGCTGGAAACCTTGAAGTTCACACCCTGCACCGCCCCATCCAGGCCGCTGACTCCGCGATGATTCATCGCGTAATGGAAGATGGGGCGATCCAGCGGATTGAACTGGGGAGGGCGCGCCGCTGCCGTCGGGCAGGTGTGGATCGACTTCAAGCCGACATACCGCTTCGGATCCATGGCGTACTGCCACAAAGGAGTGCCGCTGACGTACGGCGGAAGGCTGTTGAACCAGGCGTTGTCCGACTCTCCGGACGCATGCAGCGCCGCGTAGTCGCTCCATCTCGGATTGTCTTCGTCGTAGTCCGATGGCGTACCCGGATCCCCATTCGAAATCTTCGCCTTGGGCAGCAACTCCAGGTTGTCTGAGAAGTACATCTGCAAGGCCAGGCCCCACTGACGCCCGTTGCTGGTGCACACGGTGCGATGCGCCTTATCACGGGCCTTGGAAAGTGCTGGCAGAAGCATCCCAGCCAGGATCGCGATGATGGCGATCACCACAAGCAACTCGATCAGGGTGAATCCACGGGTGCGGCTTGGGCTCATGGGTGCAGTGGGTTGAGTAAACTGGACGCTCTGGTCTCGGAGGAGCGCCTGACGCAATCCGAGCATGACTATCCAAAATTGCCGACGACCCCGTCAATGACTCGGATGCCCATTGTTGCGCACCACAGGAATCAACGGGATTCATGGAAAAGATCCACAGCCCCTTGCCATGAAAGGGCCGCAGCGCAGACGATCGTAGCCACCAGGATCAGATTCGTAACCCACCCGTTGGCTGCTTCCCCCATCCTCGCACGACTGCAGGTCAGGAACAGGATCACCGATGCCATGATCGGAAGGGTCAGGACACTCACCAAACCATAGACCAGCACCAAACCCATGGGCGTCCACCCCGTGAAGAACACGTACACCGGGGAACAGAACATGAAGAGGATCGACCACCGGTAGGCGGGCAGTTCCACAGCAGACTTCGGATCTCCCTTGGGCTCCGTCGCCTTGCCGATCAGCCGATGATAAATGTCAGCCAGCATGATTCCCTGGCCAGCCCCATTGCTGATGTAGCTCGAAAACGCGGCACACCAGAGCGCAACACCAAACAGGATCCGCCCGGGAGCACCGAGTACTTCGGTGTAGATAGCCGTCAGGTCCTCCACCTTCTCCACCCGCAACCCGCGCGACTCCAACACGCCCGCGGCTGCCACCTGCACCAGCACCAGCATCGAGAACAGCAGGAAGATGCTGACCCGCAAATCGAGTTTCTGCTGCGCCGCCGCCTCTTTCGAACGCCAGCCCTTCTCATGCACGTACGCCGGATAACTCAGGTTGCTGAACGATCCAATTGCCGCCGCAAGGACGGCCATCACGACCACCGCCTGACTCTTCACCCCGGGATCCGTGGGATACGCCTTGGGCATCAGGCTTGCCACCATCCGCCCAAGGTCCGGCATCGAAAGGATCGCAATGGCGCCGAGGCTCAAACCGAGGACGGCGGCCATGGGCCGGCTGACCCGCTCCACCCAGACATAGCGTCCCCAGTAAAGCAGGACGAATCCAAGACACCAGGAGCCGACGCCCCAGATCGCCACGCTGTACTCTGTTGGAAGCGGCATCACCACGTGGGCAGCCGTCCCCAGCAGCAGCACCTTGGTCAGCGCTGAAACATGACGCCGGATCAGCGAAGCCGTGAACATCCCGATCACAGGCCATCGCCCGAGCCGACTGCATCCACTCAACAAGGTCTCGCCTGTGAACAAGACGTACCGGGCCGAGGCATCCAGCAACACGTATCGGGCGCCCACCGCCAGCACCAATACCCAGACCATACCCAAGCCCACGAGCGACCCGGCCACGGAGTTCGAGATCAGATCCCGCGCACCGATGCTCCCCAGCGCAAACACCAGGCCCGGCCCCATCATCTGCACGCGCTCGACGATCCTCATCGCTTCCCCTTCGCCGCCCCCAGCAGATGCAAGGCGTGCACCTTTCGCCCGCCTGTCACATAAGGAGCCGCAAAGACCACCCTTAGGCTGCCCGATTGCGTCCAGAGGCGGTTGGTGGTGGAACCACCCCACACCCGATTCAAATGCGAAAGGAAGAACTGCTTCACCTCGTCCTCCGAGGGAAGTCCCAGTCTTGGATTCACCCTCAATTCGATCTCTGTCTGCCCACTCCCCTCGCCCTCCACCAACTGATAGTCGGAGGGTACACCGCCAAAACGCTCCGGCATCACCCGCTCCAGAATGCCCAGGACATCCCCTGCCATCAGCGAGGTTCCCTGACCTGTCAGCTTGCCGTAGCTGAAGATTTCATCCACCTGCTGGCTTAGCCCCATCCGGGAAAGCTCACACCCGCAGGTCGCCTCTCCGAGCGTCCCGGCATCGTCCATCTCAAGGTTGATCGCCACCGTCGGCGCAAACGGCAGCAGCGTGGTGAACAGCAGCGAATCCACCTCCACCTCGCTGAAGGGTGCCAATCGACGGCGATGGATGACCGCAAGGCTGTCCCGACAGATGTGAACGCAGTTCCCCTTCATCGATCGACAGCCGAATCCCACCTGCCCGAGCTCAGAGATCGTATAGCGGGCATGCACCTCGGCTCCAGCCCGCTGGATGATCGCTTCCTTTGACGGCGTCAGAGCCTCCCCGCCCACGACGAAAAGGGTCCCGGAGATGTCCAAACCCGACTCCATCGCCGCCGCCGCAATCCGGACCGACGGACTCACAGTCCCCGTCACCAGGCTCGCTGCTCCCGCCGCCTTCCTCTTCGCAATCCATCGGGCAACCGGCCGGAAATCGTCCTGCGGGAGATACCTTGGAAACGGGACCTCGCACCCCAGCAACCGCAGCTCAAGCAACGCCATCCGTGTCAGCGCCCGGTAGTGCCGTTCGGCATCCATCGGGAACCACGCAGTGACTGGACGCCCACGGCGAGCATGCGTCACCAACCGTCGCACACCGCCCGTCGCAGGTAGCACCGAACTGGTCACAACCTGCTCCCTCTCCCCAAGCTCATGCCTCGACAGGAAGACATGCTCCTGCGCCTCGCGGTAGACTTGATACTCGAGGCTCCGCCGCGTCACCGTTCCCCGACTCCGACTTCCACCCGACGAGGTCTCCAGCGTCGGCTTGTAGAGCGGATTCGCCAGGTCCGAGCTGTCCACATCAATCCGTAGCGCCCCGCGCTGCAGCGGGACGTGTCCCTTGAACTCGTCGTGCGTCATGTAAACGCCCGACTCGCAAAGTGCTCGCAGCGTGCCTTCCAATCCCCGCGACTGGACCATCCCCACCAGATCTCCGTGCTCACACCCGGCATGCCGAAGCAGCGCGTTGAAGGGATTCGTTGCGTGCCCAAAAATTGCCTTCCTCGTGAGTTCAAGGAAGTTGGCCTCCCGCCGTGCGATCATGTCCCGAATCATCCCGTCCGCGTCCGGAAGGATCGGTTCGCGGACCCAACGAGCCAGACCCGCCGCAAGCTGAGCGTAGTAGTTGGCTTCCCGAATCATGAGGGGTTCAGACGGATCTTCTTTGCGGTTTGGGGGCGGACATGTGATGACCCGTTTCTGGGTCCGATCATCTGCAGCACATCCTTGGCTTGCTGACGTACAATCCTTGTCAACCCTCCTCTGGGCAAGATGGAACCCTTCGCCAGACGGATCTTTCCCGGGGGAACTAATGATCCGCAGATGTTCCTGAGCAAAGGCGCCTCACGACACCGCCCCGCAAAGAACCGGGAGGCGACGTCCTCGTCGCCGTTCCAAAGCCTTTCTCAGGGCGATGAAGACATCGCCGCCCCGAAGCCATTCCCCCAAAGGGGCCGTGGCGGGATGCGCACCCTGCGCGCCGAACGTCATCTTGGATCTTGAATCCCCTCCGTCCCACCCGCCCATCCTCGCCCCCGTGACGTACGACGAGTCGTTGTCCTACCTTCATTCCCTCCAGCAGTTCGGGTTCAAGCCCGGACTCGCCTCCACGTGCGAACTCGCCGCGCGCGTGGGCAATCCCCACGACCGACTCACGTTCATCCACGTCGCCGGCACCAACGGCAAGGGCTCCGTCTGCGCCATGCTCGATGCCATCCATCGCATCGCCGGACGCAAGGTCGGCCTCTACACCTCCCCTCACCTCGTCCGTTTCGGCGAACGCATCCAGGTCAACGGCATTCCCATCCCGGACGACGCCCTCGCACGCCTCACCACGCGACTCCGCACCGCGGTCGAGTCCAGTTCCCCGCCGCTCCAACCCACCTTCTTTGAGTTCACCACGATCCTCGCGCTCCTCTGGTTCGAGGAATGCGCCGTCGACCTCGTCGTCTGGGAAACCGGTCTCGGCGGTCGACTCGACGCCACCAACATCGTCACGCCACTCGCCTCCGTCATCACCCAGATCGGACTCGACCACATGGCCGTGCTCGGCCCAACGGTCGCCGACATCGCCGCCGAGAAGGCCGGCATCCTGAAACCCGGTGTCCCCGCGCTGTCGTCCGCCTCCGACCCCGACGCCCTCGCCATCCTCGAGTTCAAGGCCCGCGAACTGGGGTGTCCGTTCGTCCACGTGGGCGCGAATGCCCTCGCCCAGTTCCAGTTCCCCCTTTCCCTCCTCGGCGAACACCAGCGCACCAACGCCGCCCTCGCTGCCGCCACCGTCCGAACCCTCCGTTTCCTCCTCCCGGTCACGGACGAACAGATGGCCGAAGGCTTCGCCCGCGTCCGTTGGCCCGGCCGCCTCCAGGTCCTCCAACGCGGCGACCGCACCCTCCTCCTCGACGGGGCCCATAACCGCGACGGCATCGCCTCCCTTCGCGCCGCCCTCGAACGTCATTTCCCGAACCGTCCGCCGGTCCTGATCCTCGGAATGCTGGGCGACAAGCAGTGGCCCGAAATGGCCCGGATGCTGGCCCCTCTCGCTGCCCGCATCCTGACCACCCCGGTCTCCAGTCCTCGATCCGTCTCCCCCGGCGACCTCAAGGAAGCCTGCCGCAACGCCGGGGTCACCCGTCCCATCCGCGTCACCCAATCCCTCGCCGAAGCCCTCAAGGGCACCGCCCACGATCCCTTCGTCCTGATCACCGGATCCCTCTATCTCATCGGCGAAGCCCTCGAACTCCTCGGCGAACAACCCGCCGGCACCCTCGACCGCCGACTGAACGACTGGAAACCGAACTGAAGCGGAGTTTCCAGTTTCCCGCTGTTCTCGCGCAGAGGGTCAAGGTTCTGGAAACTGGGTTCTGGCAACTGGCAACTCCCCCATTGAAGGCCGGGTGCCCCCACCCGGCGGGCCGCAAGGGAGTTTCCAGTAGCTTGCCCGAACCTCCGAATTCGCACGTGACGCCTCCCCCGCGCCCTCGTCACATATCCACCACGTCATGCCTCAGGATTCCACTTCCGCCCCTCGCTCCCGTCGTTGGCGCAAACGTTACCTGCTGGCCATCCCCATCGCCGGCATCGCCATTTCCCAATGGATCAGCGCCTCGGCGCGCAACAGCGGCCTCGCCCGCCTGAAATCCGCAGGCTATCCGACCACGGTGGCAGACCTCGACCGCTGGTACGCTGCGGTGGCTCCCGCCGACAACCTCGCTGGCCCACTGATGCGAGCGGCCGGCGGCCTGCGGTTCAAGGCCGACAAGAATGCAGCCCCCATCCCGTTCGTGGGCAGTCTGCGCAGCGACGAAATCCCGGACTCCCCGGTTCCCCCGGAAACCCTCGCCTACTGGCGTACCGCCCTCACCGCCAACGCCGAGGCCTTGCCGGCCCTCGCTGAGGCACGGTCCCGGACCCAATCCCGGTACCCGATCAATCTCACTCAAGGCTTCAACACCGTCCTCAACCACCTCGCCCCGATCAAGCAACTGGCGCAGGCCTGCGCCCTCCGGGCATTGGTTGCCGCCGAGGAAGGCAAGACCGACGAAAGCACCGAGGCCCTGCGGGACATCCTCCTGTGTCGCCGATCGCTCCTCCCGGAACCCATCCTCATCTCGTCACTCGTCGGATGTGCCGTGGATGCCATCGCCAGCAACTCACTCGGCCTCTGCTTTTCCCGGGCGCGCTTCAACGAATCCCAACTCGCATCCATCGGGGAAGACCTTCGGCAGATCGCCTCGAGCAACCACATTCATCGGGCTCTGGTCGGTGAAACGCTCATGGGAGCCACCGCCTTCAAGACCTCGCCACAGGCACTGGGTGTCGTTGCCCCCCCCACAGGCACCGCCGCAAATCTCTCCGGAAACCTTCTGTTCGCCGTCCTGCGGATCACCGGTGTCCTCCCCGCTGACGAAGCCTTTTACCTCCGGTCCATGGAAAGCATGCTCGACGCATCCCAGACGCTCGACGCCAACGGCCTCGACCGGGCCGACAAACTCCAGAATGACATCACCACCGCCCTCGCTGCCCCGACCGGAAAACTGAAGATGTATTCCCGGATGCTCCTTCCTGCCCTCGGCAAGGCCATCCACAAGGCCGCCGAAGACCAAGCCCGGATCCGCCTCGCCCAGACCGCCGTCGCCATCGAACGGTACCGCCGGGCCCACGACAACCAACCGCCCCTCGACCTCGCCCAACTCGTCCCCACCTACCTCCCCGAGGTCCTGGCCGATCCATTCGACAACAAACCCCTGCGCTACACGATCAAAGGCTCCGGCTACTTCCTGCACAGCATCGGCCCCGACCGCGTCGACCAAAACGCCGAAGAAGCCGCCAAGTCGAAAAACGGCCAATCCCTACCCCGGAAGGATCTGGTCCTGGAAGTGGAGCGCTGAAAACCCGGGGAATCGGGAACCGCCCCGAAGATCCGCTCACGGCGGCAACCCACAGGATCAGACTGATCCGACTGATCCGTCCGATCAGACCGATCCGCTCGTGCCCCAAGCCTC
>JBIKWS010000573.1:0-3513 GCA_044356195.1 Cyanophyceae cyanobacterium | reverse complement strand
TCAAGGAGGGTCTTGCCGCCACCCGCGGGCACTGCCGAGGCGAGGTCCAGGACCGTGGGACCGAACGGGGCGTCGAAGGCGATGGCCCCGGTGGAGATCTCGAAGGCGTTGACGGCGATCTGGGGTGCGCCGGGCCCGAGTTGGTAGGTCAGGTTGTTGACGAGCGTGCCGTGGATGTCCGCGGCGACGAACACCACGTTCCGGAGGCCGCGCTCGTGGATGAACCGGAGCAGTTCGGTCCGTTCCGCGGCGTAGCCTTCAAAGCGGTCGGAGGCCGCAAGGACTCCGAGGTTCTGGACCGGTTCGGGGACCATGATGAACTTCCAGGTGACGCCCGCTTCCTCTGCCGCGAGCAGGTCCTGCTTGAGCGTATCCAGCTGGGTGCGTCCCAGCATGGTGCGCCGCGGGAGCGGTTGTCCGTTGGCCGGATTGATGTCGAAGGAGCGGGCGATGAACGCGCCGACTGCGGTGGGACTGGTTGGGTCCGAAACCCCGGGAAGCCCGGCATCACGGAAGGAGCGGGCGTCGATCAGGAACATCGCGGCGTCGGAGCCGAATCGGGAGGCGCGATACAGCTTGGGGCGACCTTCCGTCCGGGGATCTGCCGGCGCGGTCCAGGTGGATTCCGCGATCGGATTGTATTCCATGTAGGCCTGGAGGCCGGCGCGGTAGAGGAGGGATTGGTTGAGGAACACGCCGTTGGTGTCGAATCGATTGTCGGATCCGCTCGGCGCACCGCCGGCGAAGTCGTTAATCACCTCATGATCGTCAATGGTGGTGAAGTAGGCGGTGGCCGCGCGGAGGTCCGCGAGGGACGGCACGCCGAGGCGCTCGCCGTAGACTTCAGCGTGCTTCCTGCGGAAGTCGGCCAGCTCGGTCAGGCTGGGCAACGGCACGGCGGGCGACGGGTAATCGGCGTAGATCGTGTCACCGAGGTTCACGAAGAAGTCGAGGTTCTGGCCCGCTGCATTGGCGATCGAGGGGAACGGGGCGAGGTCGCCGCGGGAGTCGCCGGAAACACCGAACCGGAGGCCCGGGCTGGTGCCCGGAGCCGCGGCGGTACGGAACGTGCCGAAGGCGGAAGAACCGGCCGCGTCCATCGCCCGATACCAATACGCCGTGCCGGGCTGGAGGCCGGCGACAGACCACTTGGCGGGAATCGCGGTGTTGGTGACGTTCACCGAACCGGAGGCCACCGGCGACGACAGGTCGCGGGACGTGGAGACTTCGAAGCGGACGGCACCGTTGGCGGTCGTGCGTGTCCAGAGGACTGCGGATGTGGGCGTGACGTCACCGGAGGCGACGCCCTGGGGCAGCGTGCCGGGGAGGGCACCCTGCCCGAGGAGACCCCGGCCTTCGAGGCCGCGGGCGTGGATGGCGGAGAGTTCCGCACCGGTCAGGGCGCGACGCCAGATGGCGACGTCGTCGATGCCCGCCTGGAGGATGCCGACGGCTCCGTTGTCGGTATAGGCCGCGCGGCCGTCCTGACCGATGTTCAGTGCGAGGCCGGCCGGTGTCGCGACCGAGCCGAGTTCGGCGGTGATGGTGTTGGAGGAAACCAGTTGGCCGTCGAGATAGGTGAGGCTCAGGCCGGTGCGGTTGAACACGGTGGCCAGATGGTGCCAGGCACCGTCGGTCAGCGTGTTGGCAGGACCATCGTAGTCGACGCGGGTGCGGCCACCGGCGTCGCCATCTCCGAGATTCCACTGATAGCGTCCGTTGCTGGCGGTGGCGATGACCCAGCCCTGGTTGCCGCCGGAGGACCAGTTCTTGTTGCCGATCAGGACGGGGTCGCCGGTCCAGTTGGTGATACGAGTCCACAGCGAGACCGTGAAGGAGGTGCTGGCGTCGAACTGGAGATCAGCGGGGGCTCCGACGGTGACATAGTTGAACGACGTGCCTTCCTTGAGGGAGGAGACCGCGATGGAACCGCCGATGCGACCCGGCGCGTAGTTGGGATTGCCAACGCGGCGCGCGTGGTTGCCGTTTCCGGATCGATCCCACGAATCGCCGTCAAAGGGCAGGTAGAGGACCAGGTCCGCCGTAGGATCGGGTTGCTGGATGTTCGCCCCGGCGAGGCCCTTGCGATAGATCTCCTCGACCTCTTCCGTGGAGATCGCGCGACGCCAGATTCCGAGGTCATCCAGCGTGCCGTCAGTGATGGTGACCGTGCCGCCGTCGGTGTAGGTGCCAGAGCCGTCCTGGCCGATGTTGGTCGGCAGTCCCGGGCTGATGGTCGTGCCGGTGGTGGGCAGGGGCTGGCGATTGACCTCGACGCCGTCGATGTAGGCCACGGCCTCGCCGCCTCGGCGGAAGGTCACGGCGACATGGTGCCAGCGTCCATCGCTGAGCCGTCCGCCTTCGGAATCATAGTCGCGCCGTTCGCCGACCTGCTCGGCGTAGTTCCACTGGAAGCGTCCGTCAGCGCCCGTGGCAAGGGCGTAGCCGACGTTTCCGCCGCTGCTCCAACGCTTGTTGGAGACGAACAGCGGATCGCGCGTCCACGTCGTGAACCGGGTCCAGAAGGAGAACGAGAAGTCCGCGTCCACGCTGAATTCCAGGTCGTCGGGTTGGCCCAGGGTGACGAAGTTGAACTCGGAGGCGGTGTGGGAGTAGCGGAGGGCCTTGCCTCCGACGACGCCGTCGACGAGGGAGGGCGATCCGACGGCTGCGCCATGGTTGCCCCGGCCGGAGATGTCCGAGAAATCGGCATCGAAGGTCAGATGGGTGACGAGGCCTTGGCGGAGGTCACTGATGATGTCGAGACGAACCGGGTTGGACAACGTGACCTGCCCGTTGCCTGCGGTGACACGGACCTGGTAGGAGCCCGCGTTGGAGGCGACAGTGCGTGCGATGGTGAACGTGGGTTGGTTGGCGCTCGGGATGTCTGTTCCGTCCTTGAGCCATTGGAAGTTCAGCGGGGCGACGCCGGAAGCAGCGACCACAAATTGGGCGCGCGATCCTGCGGGCACGCCCAGCGCCACCGGTTGCGTCGAGATGACGGGCGGTTGCGTGCTGTCGACGACCAGGTCTGCGGTGTCGCTCGAAATGGCACCGGCTACGTTGGACACGTCGCAGCGATACTGGCCTGCATTCGCGGCCTGCACGTTCGCCAGGGCGAGGAGGGCGTTCGTGGCCCCGGTGATCGGGGAATTGTTTCGGAACCATTGGAACGTGAAGGGCGAGGTGCCGCGTGGGAGGACTCGGAAGGCCACGTTGCCACCCGCCAGCGCGTCCTGCGGGACCGGTTGTTTCACCAGCAGCGGAGCCTCCGGAGTCGAGACGACCGTGGTGAAGGATTGGCCGTTGAGGCCGGCCTGGCGGATCTGGAGGACTTCGGAGGCGGTGAGGACGCGACGCCAGATGCCGACGTCGTCCATCATGAGGTCGTTGATCTCGACGCTGTTGCCGTCCGTGTAACGCCCTGTTCCGTCCTGGCCGATGTTGAGTGCCAGACCGGCGGGAGTGGAGACGTCATTGAGGCTGATGGAGACGTCGCGTTCATCGACCACC